>NZ_CP015510.2:900813-1201084 GCF_001931755.2 Wolbachia endosymbiont of Folsomia candida | reverse complement strand
GACAGGTTTACTGCCTGTGGGAGTTTATACGGCAAGTGAAATCAGCATACAGAGCCCTCCACAGACTTTAAGGGTAAGGTGTCATGCTGCAAATTTTAAAAGCTCACTAAAGGAAAAAACATCAAGAGAGTGGAAGGATATTACTTTAGGTGATTTAGTGAGAGAAATAGCACAGAAGCATGGGCATAATAGTAAAGTTGCTGAAAAATTTGAAAACGTACCTGTATCATATAAAAACCAAACAAATGAAAGTGATTTAAACTTTTTAAAAGGGTTAGGCAGAGAACATGATGCATTAGTAAAGCCTGTTGGAGGATATATAATTTTTATTCCAAGAGGGGAAGGAAAATCAGCGACTGGTAAAGTATTAGGCACAACAGTCTTAACACCTAAAGATGTAATAAATTGGAAGGTAAATTTTAATGTACGTAATAAATATGGATCTGTTATTGCAAAATGGTATAGTTATGAAAAGGGGAAAACTATAGAAGAAAAAGTAGGAAATGAAGGCTCAAGTTATTTAATACAGGACCTTTATCCTACAGCGGAATCAGCGGTCAGTGCAGCAACTGCCAAGCTAAAACAACTAAAACGTAGTACATCAAATTTAAATGTAACTGTTCCTGGTAATCCTACACTTTTTGCAGAAGCTAAGATCAGCCTTTCAGGGTTTTTTCAGGAGATTGAAGGTGAATGGGTAGTTAATAGAGCGGAACATATCTTAGATAGTAAAGGGTATCAAACTATAATAGAAGCGGTGCAAGACTAGTTAAAGAAAATTTAAGCAAATTACTATCTAATGCCCAGGCAAGAATAGTATGATTATATATGAACAGAAATTTTAGGAGAATTCTTCGAGCAAGCTCAACAGGTCAGTATGATGTGCTAATTTTCCTGATAGTATTAGTAATATGCGTTGCTACTATATATTCTTTATTATTCAGTGGAGAAAATATTGATAAAATTGATAAAAATTTACGAGTTGCATCTAAGAACTGTGATTTAGAAGCTGTTAAACCTTTGGTAAAAAAGAATGTGAATACTAAAGGTTCTCTAAGTATTAGTGAAAGAGCATTACGTTATGCTGCAGGGAATGGATGCTTAAGGATTGTCAAGTTTTTATTAGACAAAGGGGCTGATATAAATGCTATTAGTGGAGCATTACATAGTGCAGTTATAAGTGGCCAACTAGAGATGATAAAATTTTTATTGGAGAATGGAGCAAATCCTTATTATAAAGATTGGAAAGGGAGAACTGCAAGAATGACAGCAGTGAAGAATTCACAGTATAGTTGGAACAGGAGACTTTTCAGAGAAATCGCAGATCTACTTGACGAAGCAGAAAAAAAGTATAAATCAGGACAATTGAAGTGAAGCTTTAGATAGTCCCATTTTTCTCAACTTAAATGATAAGAAGCCTCAAATAACCAAGGTTTGCGTTACATAATCCGTAACTTGGATTTATCAGTAATTTTCAATTATTTCATAACTAGGAAAAGAATATGCAAAATCAAGGGAAAATCCCAATTACAGTAATTATTACGATGTTAATACAAACTGTAGCAACTATATGGTGGCTAGCCAAGCTTGATTTAAGGGTGCAGATGCATGATAAAATTATAGAAAAAAATCAAAGAATAGTAGAAATAGTCTATCGTCTTGAAGAAAGAGTAAAGAGCCTTACTGAAGAAGTTAATGAACTTGAGCAACAATACAGATAACAACTGAGCCTTTTAAAATGACAAAATATATCTTATCCGTTGATGGAGGTGGTATTAGGGGAATCATCCCTGCCATTATTCTCGCAGAAATAGAAAAGAGAACAAATAAACCTATTTCACAAATCTTTGACTTAATGGCTGGTACTTCCACAGGTGGTATAGTTGTTACAGGGCTATGTAAGAAGGATGGAAAAGGAAAACCACAGTATTCAGCAAGTGATCTAGTTGAGCTATATCAGAAATATGGATCCTATATTTTTAAATCTTCATTTTTAAGAAAAGCAATTACCTGGGTGAATGGTGCAGAATATTCGCATAAAAATATTGAACATGTGCTTAATAAGTACTTTGGTGATACCACTCTTGCAGACATTTCAAATAAGTTATTACTTACCAGTTATGATATTCATAACAATTGTCCCTTCTTCTTCAAAAGCTGGAAAGAAGACAGAAATTTTTTAAGACTACAAGACGCTTTAAGATCAACTACAGCAGCACCAACATATTTTGCTCCTAAATTTCTTAAGATTAATCAAATAAATAGAGTCTTAGTTGACGGAGGAGTATTTGCCAATAACCCAGCAGCATGCGCATATGCAAACAGCAAGAAACTATTCCCTGATGATGATATAGTGCTGCTTTCAATTGGTACCGGTCGGTTATCTAATCCTATTAAATATATTAACTCAAAGAGATTTGGAAAGATAGCTTGGGTAAAACCTCTATTAAATGTGATGTTTGCTTCTGGACTTGATTGTGTAAATTATCAGTTGGAGCAAGTTATCGATGATAAGTACCTAAGAGTTCAATCTCAACTTACGGTGGCATCTACAGAAATGGATAATGCTACTTCTAAAAATATTAAACATCTACAACAAGAAGCGTGCTTAATGATTGAACATAAGGCAGTGGATAAATTTTGCGAAATGGTGGCCAAGTCAAATCAGTATCAAATATTATCTTAATATATTATATATATACTATAATATCCTCATATATCTTAATATTTAGTTATATGCAATCGCTACTTGTAAAAATAATTTGCATTTCGTGTCAAATTAGAATATACTAAAAATAGCAACAAGTAAACATATCATTTTTGCCTGTTGTTGAAGAGGCCAAATTTTTGGAGGGTTATTATGATAGGTAAAAAAATTACAGTCTTACAAGACTTATATGGTGAGAAAATTCAGTTCATTTTTGATCGCCATAGATTATTCAAAGGAATGCTCAGAGCTTTTGATAAAGTAAAACCTGAAAACAAAAGACCTGAAGGTAAAAAAGCTGAAGTGCCTTCCCCTCAAAATGTTGTTTCTGACTCAAGCAATCTGGAAGAAGGACTTAACTATCATCTTAATCAAAAATCCTTAAATAATCCAGAACTTTTGAGTCCATTTAACGTCCTAGGGCGCTAGCAACAAATTACAGACTTTAATAGTGGAGGCTAGTATGGATATTGACAAGGAGCTCAAGGCTGTAGTCAGAAAAATTAAGAGGGATAGAACATTTTCAATTTTGATTTTTCCCATCTATATTTTTCTCAATTTAATTATTAATAGCAAGTTTGGCACGAAATTTTTACACTTTGCTTGTAAATGGAATTGTCAAAAATTTCTTTATTTCCTAATTGCTTGGGGAGTAAACGTTAATGCTAAAGATAAGAAAGGTAATACTGCACTGCATTGGGCTGCAGAATATGGGTATTACGATATTGTAAAGGCTTTAATAATAAGCACTGCAAATGTTAACGCTGAAAATATCTACGGCAGGGCACCTCTTTTCCTTGCTGCATTATTTAATCATCAGGAAACTGTTCAAACTTTACTGCAATATGGAGCTGATATAAACCTTCGTGATAATTGCCTAAATACTCCTTTTCATGTAGCTGCAAAGTGTGGGTATGACGAAATATTGTCAATGTTTATAAAAAGAGCTAATAGCAACATCAATGACTTAGATGGAGATTTTTATACACCACTGCATTCAGCAGTTGCCCATGGTCATAAGTCAACGGCAGAAATTCTGCTACGGAATAGAGCTAACGTTAATGCCTTAGGTGGCAAACACTGTTCTACCCCATTACACGCTGCGGTCATGAGCAATAATAAAGAAATGGTCAAAATTCTGCTAGATAAGGGAGCAAATGTTTGTGTAAGAGCTGATATTGAAGACAATTTGACTCCACTTGGTATAGCGATTGCAAAGAATAATAAGGAAATAGTGGAGCTATTATTACTACATAGAGTAAGTAGTAAAAGCAAAACATAGTTATGGAATATAGAGCTAAATTAGAGAGGTATATATGGTAAAGAAAATTATAGCAAATAGTAATAATGTCAAAACAGAAATATTAAGCATTATAAAAAATGCAATTGAGGAAAGCTGCTGTACACAACAAGAAGCTGCAAATGTGCTGGAACTTGACCAGCCAAAAGTTTCATCAATTAAAAATCTGAAGACCAAAGGGTTTAGCTTAGAAAGGATGTTCATGCTCTTATCTAAGTTGGATTACGATGTAGAAATCACAGTAAGAAAAATTACTAAGCCAAATTTGAGTTAAAGTGGGGGAATTTATGCAAGAATTAATGAAAAAAATAAAACATCATAATATGTTGTACTATAAGGAAAATAAGCCTGAGATTACTGATGCTGAATATGACGAACTTAAGCGTAAAGCAATTGAAGTAAGGAAAGATATAGGAGTGGGTACTGAGCCTGATGGTAGGTTTGGTAAGGTAACGCACCTCAGTCCAATGCTGTCTTTAGATAATTCCTATACTGAGCAAGATTTGGAGAGGTTTCTTACTAGAATCAAAAAGCTTCTTAATGCTGATAAATTAGAAATAGTATGCGAGCCAAAAATTGATGGCCTGTCATTTTCTGCTGTATATGAAGATGGTGTTTTTATGAGAGCTTCAACTCGCGGTAATGGGTATTGTGGCGAAGATGTAACTCGTAACGTCATGACTATAACGGGTTTTCCGAAGGTTCTGCCAAATGTCGAAGGTAGACTGGAGATAAGAGGCGAAGTATACATCAGCAACGATGATTTTCTTGAGTTAAACAAAAACAATGACTTCGCTAATCCTAGAAACGCAGCGGCTGGCTCTTTGAGACAATTAGACCCAAACATTACTGCAAGTAGGCCGCTTAAATACTTTACTTATTGCTTACTAGGTGGAGCAGAAAAAACTCAGAGTGAGGTACTGAACAAATTGGAAGAACTTGGTTTTTGCGTTAATCAACATAGATTCTTGGCAAAAAGTTTAGGCGAAATGCTGCAATTTTATGATAAAATCTATAGTTGCCGTTGTGATTTAGGGTTTGATATAGACGGAATTGTTTATAAAGTTAACGATTTAGGATTACACGGCAAATTAGGGAGTACTAACAAGTATCCAAAGTGGGCTGTTGCACATAAGTTTCCTGCGGCTCATGGAAAAACCAAGTTAGAAAAGATATTAATACAGGTCGGTAGAACGGGAATTCTAACACCAATTGCACAGCTAGCTATTATTAATATCGGAGGTGTTCAGGTTAGTAGAGCAAGTTTGCATAATTTTGATGAAATCAGGCGTAAAGACGTACGTGAAGGCGATATCGTAGTGGTTGAACGCGCCGGAGACGTAATACCTAAAATTGTAGAAGTAGACAAAAATTCTCGCCTTCCAGATGCACCTGAATTTGAATTTCCTAAAGTTTGCCCAGAGTGCGGAAGTAGCGTACAAAAGGTTGAAGGTGAAGCAGCAATTAGATGCTCTGGTGTTACTTGCAAAGCTCAAATTGTTGAAAAGTTAAAGCATTTTGTTTCTAAAGAAGCTTTTGACATAGTTGGCCTAGCTGATAAACAAATTGAATTTTTCTATGATATTGGCCTTATTCAGCAAGTTCTAGACATCTTCACATTAAAAGAAAAATTAAAAGAGTTTGACTTGGAAGCATATAATGGATGGGGACCAAAATCTATAGAAAACTTGTTGAATTCCATTAACAGTAGAAGGACAATCAGCCTTGATAGATTTATATGTTCATTGGGCATTCGGTTTGTTGGACAATACGTGGCAAAATTACTCGCAGATTACTATGTTTCATTTGAAAATTGGTACAGCTCTATGGTCAAGCTACAAAATCAACCTTATCTCAATAGCATAACAGGTATAGGTGAAAAAATAACGGGATCTATCAGAGCATTTTTCTCCGATCAGCAAAACATAAATATGCTAAACAACCTTGCGTCTCATCTGAAGATTCTTCCAGTTGATAATAATAAATGTAGCTCAACTTTAAATGGCAAGATAATAGTTTTTACCGGAAGTCTATTAACTATGGACAGAAACGAAGCTAAGGCAAAAGTAGAATCTCTAGGGGGAAAAGTTACTTCGGACGTCTCTCGTAGCACGAATTTCCTGGTCGTTGGAAATAAGCCTGGATCAAAGTACAAAAGAGCAATGGAGCTTGGTGTAAGAATACTAACTGAAGAAGAATTGTATAAAATGATCGCTTAGCTGATAAAAAAACAATTGAATCTCAATATGTTTAGAATTTAAAGAAGCAACTTAAAAATCTCTCTTCTTAATAGTTTCATCTAATTCATGGCTTAATCTTTGTACTCCAACTCGCAGATTAACTTCTTTATCATTTGCAAATAGATCCTTTACCAGCGTTTTTTCTTCAGACAAGTCATAAGGAGTTTTACCTTTTTTATTTTTTATAAAAAGCTTTGCATCGTGAGCTAATAATAGTTTTATAGCAGGTATATTCTCCAGCAAGATTGCTTTGTATAAGGGTGTGTTGCCATTGCTACTACATTCATTTGGATCAGCTCCGTTTTCTAATAATGACTTTATTCTACCTAAATCGCATGTACTACTTGAAACAGCTTTGTATAGCTCGCACTCAAAAAATAGTGTATCACTAAATTTACCTATAGAAACACCTTTAAGAATTTTTATTATTTTCTTTAACTTTCTTTTCCACATGCTCACAGGATACCTCCATTTATAGCATTTCTCCAATAATTTATAATAGATTTATATAAAGATTCTGCTAACCTTATGCGAATTCTAATATAATAATAAGATGAATGGAAATATTATATATTACTAAAGCTCATACAAAAGAAACACTGATACAAATGATAAATAAAGCAGTAGATGATAATAAATGGAGCAGAAAAGAAACAGCACATATATTACAGACAGCTCTCTCGGATATTTCACGCATTAGAAGGTCAAAAGCTGCAAGTTTTTCATTAGCGAGACTTTTAACTTTTTTAGTAAGATTAGATTACAGGGTAACAATTTCAATTAATATGAAAGAGACTATAAAGCAAATTGAGTATTTTGAGCTTACAGCTTCATAATTGTAGCATAAAACCATGCAAAAATGGAAGATTGACGTATTGGGCTTTTAGATGCGTTTACAGATGAGATAGCAAAAGATAAGAAATTGACCAGCAAAGCTTAAAGTTGCGTTCTAAGGGCACATGTGAAGGTTGTTTTTTTATTTGGTACATCCCATGCTTTAATTTAGGCACATTTTTACTACTATAATAAGAACTATAGTCAAAACAAACTTGCATCATAAAGTATTGAATATCTCCAAATAATAATGTATAATTAACAATGCTTTTTTAGGTACCTTGATCATGGCTATTTCCAAGTTTCTTGATCCAAAGCTAGACTTAACTTTTAAGAAAATCTTTGGCACTGAAAAAAATAAGAATATCCTTATTCATTTTCTTAATGATATTTTAGGGTTTACTGAAAAAAATGCAATACAAGAGGTAGAATTTCTTGGCACCATTATGGATCCTGAAATTGCTTCTGATAAACAAAGTATAGTTGATGTTTTGTGCAAAGATTCTAGTGGTGCTAGATACGTCATCGAGATGCAGCTTGCAAGGGATAAAGGTTTCGAAAAACGTGCTCAATTATACGCTGCTAAGGCTTATTCAAGACAGTTAGATAGATCTGGTAATTACGTTGATTTAAAAAAGGTTTTCTTTATTGCTATTTCAAATTGTAATTTATTTCCTGAAGAAATTGAGTACATATCAACTCATAATATACGTGATATCAAAACCAATGGACATTATTTAAAAGATTTTCAGTTTGTCTTTATTGAGCTGCCGAAATTTCCTAAAAATGCAGTAGAACAGCTAGAAAACATAGTAGAGCGTTGGCTATTTTTCTTCAAATACGCAGAAGATACCACAGATGAGGACTTAAAAAAAATAGCAGAACAAGCACCAATTATCAAGCTAGCATATGATGAATTAGATCGGTTTGGTTGGAATGAAAAAGATCTTGTAGCATACGAAGAAAGAGTCATGGACTTACGTAAAGAAGAAGCCATCCTAGAATATAAGCTTGATCTTGCTACTGAAAAAGGTAGAGAGGAAGGCATCCAAATCGGCGAAGAAAAAGGAAGAAAAGCAGAGAAAATTGAAGTGGCAAAGACAATGCTTGCCGATAATGTGGAAATTAACACCATTGCTAAATTCACTGGGTTATCCGCTGATGAAATCAAAAAACTACAAGAGGAAAGTACTGTTTAGCGCAAGCATTGTGTAAGCTAGTGGAGTTTCTCCCGTTCATATCTGCTCAGCAGTTGTTTTACTAACTTTTGCCTTTCATCTACCAAATTAACTGGCTTAATCTCAATCTCCTATTTCTCGTTCCTCATTTGGTTTTTCATTTTCTTTGTCCTATTATTCTTATACAATAATACTTGCTATATTAGTTGTTATTATATATTCTAGATCAATAGACGCACATATGTTAACAATTTGTTAGCATTTGTCACCGTATATTTAGATATTATCTAATTTTATAGAGGGTATTATGATTAAGAAAAAAACAACTCATCGTAAAAAATTATCTAAACGGATATTAAGTAAAATAGTTATTAAGGATTTGCTACCTTATTTAACGGATAAGCCTGCTATGGCTCCAAGTAAAACTGGCTCAATAGAAAAGGCTAACGCACCTACAAAAATAGACTTGGATAGTAAGGTAGAACTACCTGCAAAACCTTTTTTATATCATGAAAATCTCAATCCTTTTCGACCAACTTTAAGTGAAATCAGGCTAAATGAAGATGAAAATATGAAGTTAAACGAATTCTTGAATAGAGTTTTTGTGGCTGAAGATATAGAAGGATTAGACAAAATTGTAAATCAGGCGTTGGATTCAGGGATAAGAATAAATGCACACAACGAGGATGAGTATAGCTTTTCTAATATTACAATATTTATGCTGTGTAAAGATAAATTTAAAGGTGATAAGCAAGAAAATATAATAAGGAAATTAGCAATAAATGGAGCAGATTTTGATAAGAGTTTCATACAGGGCAGCAGGAAAACTATTGAAATTTGCAATAAGGTACAAAAAGAAGTTGAGCCAATAGTCTTCAACCGGCTTCAAAAGCTGAGGGAAGTTGCAGAAAGTGCCGTTATTGAAGGAACAGTTGGTACTGTTGAGATCGATAATCGGACGTTCTATATAGAGTTTTCTCAAAGTAGCAAGATTGACGCTGGCAAGGTTATTAATGGTGCAAGAGATTTAGGCTTAAGTAATGGTACCTTAAATCTTGGTGGTAACATCATAAGGCTAGGCGACAGTGAATTAGAAATTAAAACTGAGAAAAATGGCAAAAGAAATTACGTAGATGTATCAGATAACAGTGCTTTTGAAGTCACATTCTTAACTAGTCTGGGAAACCTAAGCATCACAGTTTACCATAATTTAGAAGATTACCATCAAATACACGTTAAAGTCAAAGATGAAACAATGTGGAATGAGCTGCAAAGAATAGGGGAAATTGTAGGAAATGGCTGCATGTTTAGTGGAATGTCTGTTACGGCGGCAATAAAACAAGGATGTTTCATCAGATCTGGTAGGTTCTGCGATCAAAAATCTACAGAGGCAATAAAGCTTTCTGAAAGCAGTGAGACTATCTCTTGGGTAGAGAAAGAAAAAGGCAGGGAACAAAGCACTACCAGCAGAGCAATTCACTGAGTATCTTTTAGGAGAAGACATAATTTACTTTGCCCTTTAAATTAGAAATTGTTTATTCATTCTGTTGCTCCATTGAAAGGATGTGTTTTATTAGCGAATAGATAAGTTTGCATGACACCTCATCTTTAATCTTTCTGTACTCTTTCATGAATTTTAACATTTCTTCACCATCTACGTTACTATTATCATAATCAAACGTCTTTTTTTCACAGTGTAACTCTGCTGCATTTTCAGAAATATTTGTTAAGAAATATGATATATCAACTGATAAAGCTTCTGCTAATTCGTATAATTTATCAATTGTAACGCGAGTCACCCCAGTCTCATATTTTTGTATTTGTTGAGGTGAAATGCCAGCCTTTTTCGCTAAGTCTGCTTGGCTTAAACCACAAATTAGTCTTCTCTCCCTTATTTTCTTTCCTATTTGTATGTCAATGGTTAAAGCCATAGTAGAAATGCTAAAGAGTAAAAATATTAAAGCAATTTCGATTTTTGTGCAAGTTACTACGAAAGCTGAGACAAGAACTTGGTTAATGAATAAACAAAATCACGTGACTTCTTACTTTTAATTTTGCTATATTCTTTCAATACATCTTCACTCTCTTCATCCCATGGATCTGTTGACTCTATATGTGTGTCAGTGAAGAAACTTAAAATATCAACTGATAAAGCTTCTGCCATCTCACATAGCCTACTGACCAAAACCTGGTTTGAGCCATTTTCATATCTCTGTATCTGCGTATATGAAACACCTACTTTTTCTCCAAGCTGAGTTTGGTTCAGTCCACGCATTAGCCTAAAGTGCTTTATTTTTCTTCCTAACTGTATACTAAGGCTTGACATATCAGTTTAATCATTTACTGTAACTGCTTTACCAATTTATCTCTTTCACCAGCTAAGTCAGTTACTTTGATATATTTTTCTTCTATTTCTCTCATCTCATCTTCCCGTCTCTCTAAACTGTCTTTGTCTGCTTTTCCATTTCCAAGTTCTAATTTTAATCTTCTAACCTTATACTCTAACTCTTCGAATTTTCTATATTTTCCCAGTAGATCTATCATAGTATTGATTTTTTCACGTAACTCTTCTTTTTCCGCACTCTCTGCTATTAAAGAAAGTAACAACAAATCTATTTGGTAGTTTATTTCACTTTGAGCCGTAAATAGCTTGATCAGATCAATTGTAGTTTTTTCACTAACTCTTGCTTCACAAAGAAAATGATAAAACATTAACTTTTTCTGAAGATAATTTTCCATGTCTTTTGTAAGATCCGGTTTTAACTCTTCATAAAACTTTCGCAATAATGTTTCTAGCTCTTTCAAGTATTTCAGGTCTATACTTCTGATATCATCAGTTCCTATATCCCTTATTTTGTCTTCTTTAGTGCATTTCCCATAAATTGATATTTTCAGTTCTATTGGACGTTCTAAACAAATACCTTCAGGAACAAGTATCATAAGCAGATGTCTTACTATTTCTACATCATTTGACTTTATTGCTTGATATAGTGCTTTCTCCCTATCTTCTCTCACATCATATAATTCTGAGGAGTCACCTGTACTGAATAGATAATTTACATTACCTTCAGGAGTATAAGTGACTATATTCACGTTTCGAAATGGATGGTCTGCATTAGACAATTCGATTGACTCTTTGCCTATTATTTCCTCTATCACAACTGCAGCTCTGCTTAACATTTTTACTTGGTTAACTTCTTGAGTATCTTTAATCGCCTCTTTAGCTCTAACCAGTATCTGCTGATAAAGATCTTGTTTTTCCTTATCATTTAGCCCTTGGCAGTACTGCTTTAGCTGCTCACCGGAATACAACAAACACTCCATTTCTTACCCCTTTATGCTAAAACAGTTTATTTTCTTTAAAGCTGAAATAACCTGTTTCTGTTACAATTACATGATCCACAAATTCTATCCCTAATTTCGTGCATGTCAAAACTAAATCTAACGTACTTGCTATATCTTCCTTTGTAGGTGTGAGATCTCCGTTGGGATGGTTGTGCGCGACTATAATTGATGTTGAACCAATAAATAATCCTCTCTCAATTATTTCCCTTATGTATATCGGTGTTCTGTCTGTAGTTCCAGAGTCTTGAACGTACTCATGAATTAAATGATAACTTTGGTTTAAGTACATTACCCGTAAGTGCTCTTTTCTTGATTGCCCTATTGTGAATTTCAAGTAATCCCTTAGTTTAACTTCATTATCAATAATGGGTAATTCTTTTAACTTACCTCTTAATATCCTGGCTAGGATTTCTTTGATGCAAAAAATTCTTGCAACCATTGAGTCTGTCATTTCCGAGTCTATACTTAGAAGCTGGTGATAATCAGAGTTTATTGCTCCTCCTATACCACCGAAGAAATGAATCAATTTTTCTGCAATAGCTATACTTTTTGCCAAACGATTTCCTGAACATATAGCTAATCCCAGTAGTTCATGATCCTCTATTCCATCTTTGCCTAATAATACTATTGTTTCTAGTTTTTCTCTTTCATTTTTTCTGTTATTATTCATAAAACTCCTATAATTAGTTACTAAACTTTTTTAATTATTTACTCTGCTTTTTTGGCAGTGGTGCACATAGAGCCATCAATTTTTCAGTAAGTCAAATCTTTTTTGAATATTTTTGATATTTTTTTATTAATAATAATAGTGAATATATTGATTTTTGATTTCTATTGGGGTTGGCAAATAAAAAAATTGAACTTTGATGATTAATAATGTATAATTACTAATGCTTTTTTAGGTACCTTGATCATGGCTATTTCTAAGTTTTTAGACCCAAAATGTGATCTAACGTTCAAACGAATCTTTGGTACTGAGAAAAATCAAAATATTCTTATCCACTTTCTAAATGATATTTTAGGGTTTACTGAGAAAAATGCAATACAAGAAGTAGAATTCCTCAGTACTATCATGGATCCTGAGATTGCTTCTGATAAACAAAGTATAGTTGATATTCTTTGCAAAGATTCTACTGGTAATAGATTCGTAATCGAGATGCAGGTCGCTAGAGATAAAGGCTTTGAAAAACGCGCCCAACTATATGCTGCTAAAGCTTATTCTAGACAGTCATGCAGTTATTTTGATTTACAAAAAGTTTACTTCATCGCCATTTCCAATTGTAATTTATTTCCCATGGATGTTCATTATATTTCCACTCATAATATACGTGATATCAAAACCAATGGACATTACTTAAAAGACTTTCAGTTTGTTTTCATTGAATTGCCTAAATTTCTTAAAAGCACAGTAGATCAACTAGAGAATACTATAGAACGTTGGTGCTATTTCTTTCGGTATGCAGAGGATACTACAGATGAAGACCTAAAAAAAATTGCAGAACAAGCACCAATTATAAAGCTCGCATATGATGAATTAGATAAGTTTCACTGGAATGAAAAAGATCTAGCAGCTTACGAAGAGAGAATTATGGATATACAGAAAGAAGCAGCTATTTGGGAACAAAGGCTTGATGATGCTACTGAAAAAGGTAAAAAAGAATGTAGAGAAGAAGGCATCCAAATCGGTGCAGAACGTGGCAGAGAAGAAGGCATCAAAATTGGTGCGGAGAAAGGGAAAATCGAAGTAGCAAAGGCAATGCTTGCTGATAGGGTTGATATCAATACTATTGCTAAATTCACTGACCTTACTCTTGATGAAATAAAACAACTACAAGAAGAAAAGACACTATAATCTTCTCCTATATTAGACAGAACTTCATAGTCTTACTCTATCTTTAAATCAAACCTCTCTTTATCATAATGAACTACATTACTACTACCTTGTAATGCTCCTGACTCTTTTTCTTTATACCCCTTTATCCACCGACCTAATACACTTACTTTTACCCACAAATATAAAAAAGCTAGTAAAATAGCAAATTCATATATTTGATAAAGGGTTTAAAAATGTACGGAGTAAATACAAATACGCAATATACTGATAGCTTAGGGGACAAATGGCTAGAAAGAGAGTTGAGACATGTTAATCTGGGAGATATAAGGCTTAATAAGAGGCTTATTACAACAAGTTATCTTATAGAGCGTAAGGCATCTGGATCAATTAATCAAAGTTGTGGTGGATGGAAAGAAGCTAAGGGCGCGTACAGGTTGTTTAGTAATGAAAAGCTTGAGGCCGAGAAAATTTATTCTTCTCATCATAAAGAAACAGCGGAAAGGATAAAAGGAAATAAGCTTATATTTTCAATCCAAGATACTAGTTATTTGGATTTTGACTCTCATATAAATACCAAAGGGCTAGGCAGTATTTCTAAAGCTTATACAAAGCATAAAAAGGGTTTGCTGCTGCATAGTGCCTTAATGGTCAGTAAAGAAGGATTACCTTTAGGTTTATCTTCTCAACAGTGCTGGGCGCGTCCCGCTAGAAAAGAAGAAACAGCAAAAGAAAAAGCAAATAGGAAATACCGTACTTCTATAGAGGAGAAAGAAAGTTATAAGTGGATAGCAGCACTAAAAGAAACCATAAATAACGTTTCCAAAGATGTACAACTTGTCACTCTTGGTGATAGGGAAGCAGATATCTTCAAATTTTTATGGATAGCTGAATCATTGGGTAGTTTTTATGTAATCCGTAACCGAGCTAATAGAAAATTTATCTGTACTGAAGAGGGAAAAACAGATTTGCAAACACGCATAGCTCAACTTCCGGTAAAAGAGAAAATCGTCTTGGAAGTTGCTAAAAACGGGCACCAGAAGTCAAGAAAAGCAAATATTGAAGTAAAATATATGAAAGGCTATATACCTATCAGAGCGCCTTACATTTATGGGTCAAAAGATACAGCACATAAAATAAGTGATAAAGTCGCTGTATATGTGGTAAGCGCAAAGGAAATGGATCCTCCTAAAGGAGTTGAAGCTATCGATTGGACTTTGTTAACTAATGTACCAGTTAATAGCACTTTAGATGCCATAGAAAGGATAAATTGGTATAAGCTACGATGGAAAATTGAAGAATACTTTAGAATTTTAAAATCAGGATGTAAAATAGAAAGCTCTCGTTTAACTACAAAGGAAAGGCTACAGAAATTAATTGCTATAAAGAGCATTATTACATTTAAAATTTTATATTTAACAAAAGTGGCTTTATCGCATCCTATGGAGGCTTGCACTAAGGTTCTAAGCAATGAAGAGTGGAAAGCTCTTTACATACGTGAGCATCAAGTGGCCACATTGCCCGAAGAACCTCCAAACATAAAACAAGCTATTATTTGGTTAGGAAAATTAGGTGGGTTTATGAATAGAAAAGGTGATAATTTACCAGGAAGTATGACTCTATGGCGAGGCTATGAAAATCTTAGAGAGAGCATGGTTATGCTTCACATAATAACTTCTCAAAGTTATGGGTAAAAGTAAGGATTACAGAGCGGATAATACAAGAAGATAAAAAACTACCACCCAAGCTTAAAATTGCGTTCTAACGTGATATAAAACGGTCCGTTTAAAAATAAATACACTTGAAGCTTGAGATTAGGCATGAATTTACTATTAATGAGGGTTATAACCAAATATGATCACCTATTATATCAACAAATGCCACTTTCTATTATAAATTTTTCCACTAAAATATATTGAATGCTATTTTTGAATTATTTATAATCAAAATGTGAGAAGTTAATGCGCTCGTTTTCTCGAGTGATAATAATCGATTGAGACGTTAGCTTCTCACACTACAGAAGGGTAAGCTAGAATGCTTGTTAAAAATGGAAGATTTGTGTAGCACTTGAAACTTAAAGTTAAGCCTAAATTTATTACTATAATGAGAGCTATAACAAAAACATTGAACATTAATCAAAAATGATATATAATTATTAATGGTTTTGCAGGTATCTTGAGTTATGGCTATTTCTAAATTTCTTGACCCTAGGAATGATCTATGCTTCAAGAAAATATTCGGCTCTGAGAAGAACAAAAATATTCTTATACACTTTTTAAACGATATCTTGGGCTTTTCTGGTAGCAGCGAAATAAAAAAAATCAAATTCCTCAGTACTATTATGGACCCTGAGATTGCCTCTGATAAACAAAGTATAGTTGATATTCTTTGTAAAGACTCTAGCGGTGCCAGATATGTAGTAGAGATGCAGGTTGCTAGAGACAAGGGCTTTGAAAAACGTGCTCAACTTTATGCTGCTAAAGCTTACTCAAAACAACTAGATAAATCTGATAACTACATTGATTTACAAAAAGTTTATTTCATAGCTATTTCCAATTGTAATTTATTTCCTAAAGAGATTGATTATATGTCCACACACAATATACGTGATATAAAAACTAATGGACATTACTTAAAAGATTTTCAATTTATTTTTATTGAGTTACCAAAATTTCCTAAAAGCGAAGTAGAACAACTAGAAAATATAATTGAGCGTTGGCTATTTTTCTTCAAATACGCAGAAGATACTACAGATGAAGATCTAAAAAAGATAGCAGAACAATCACCAATAATAAAGTTAGCATATGATGAATTAGATAGGTTTAACTGGAATAAAAAAGATCTAGCAGCTTATGAAGAAAGGATTTTGAGTGTACAGAAAGAGGCAGCTATTTGGGAACAACGGCTTGATGATGCTAGAGGTGAAGGCATCCAAATCGGTGAAAAACGTGGCAGAGAGGAAGGCAGAGAGGAAGGCAGAGAAGAAGGCAGAAAAGCGAGGGAAATTGAAGTGGCAAAGACAATGCTAGCCGAAAATATGGATATTGACACTGTTGCGAGATTAACTGGACTATCTGTTAATGAAATAAAAAAATTACAAGAGTAAAGCATTGTTTAGCGCGAGCATTGTATAAGCTAGTGGAGTTTCGTCCGTTCATATCTGCTCAACAGTTGTTTCACTAACCTTTGCCTTTCATCTACCAAATTAACTGGCTTAATATATTTTTCTTCGATCTCAAACATTTCCTTTTCCCGTTCTTTAATGCTGGCTTGTATTACTTCAGTCGAATATTTACTTTTGCCGCTTTCAAGTTCTGATTTTAGTCTTCTGATCTTATATTCCAACTCCTCAAATCTTTCATATTTTGTGAGAAGCTCAATCATTCTATTTATTTTAGAGAGTAGTTCTTCCTCTGTTATCTTTATAAAAATTCTAATAAAAAAATTATTCTAATTGCTCAAAAAGACGATGCTCTAGCCAATAAATTCGCATTTAAAGAAGATGGTTCGTCCTATGATAAATGTCAGGAAGAAGGTGACAAAAAAAATGGCTTTATTGACCTTGTTTCTGATTCACAAAAAGAGCTTCTAAAAAAAGGAAAAGTTATATTTCAAGGAGAAGAGGTAAGTTTAGGTACATTAATAGATCAAGAGTCAAAACATCTAATAGATGCAGAAGTATTATCTAAGCTTATTAACAGTGAAAAAATAGAGATAGGCAATAAACGACCAGATCTTAGTGACCTTGAGTCTATTTATTACGTTACATCTGAAGGGATGAAAAAAGATCAGTTCTTAGATGGTGTTCAAAATAATCCCTCTGACCTATTTATTATTAGCTGAACAACAAAAAATGAACTTTCCAAGTTAATTGCCGAGCTAAATATTCAGGGAGAAAATGCAATATGTGTATTAGGAGAAGATGACGCCAGTAAAGAAAATAAATTTATCATATTAACCGACAAAGATGAAGAAAAAAACCTAGAGGATTTTAAACAAATATGTAGTACTAATTCTAAAAGGACTGCCCATTTAATTGAAAAAAAAGGCAATGAACTAACTTGGAAGCGTTCTTATAATCCATCTTTTTATATACCTCGTAAACTCTATCATGTAGTGATAAAAGAAGCCTCTCTTAAACAGTATGTTGCAAACAAACCGGATAAAGAAGGAAAAAAAGATATTTTTACTATTGGTGGAATAAGGGATGAAAGTAAGTTTATAATCTCTAAAGATGAAGATCTTTCCATAGATGACAATTCTGATAAGAAAAACCATATAATTGTATTAAAGGGTGAAAGCGAAGAAAAAAGTTTTGAGGATTTGTGTAACAAAAATAAACTAAGCGATTATTACAATATTCATTGGCTTCAAAGCAAAAGAGATGGAGAGAATAATAAGCTAGTCTGGAAACGCTCTGAAGGTGAAGTAAATAAAATACATGACCTAAAGGATGAAAGCAGTAAATTTCCTATTGAAGCAAATGATTTCAATCAAATTACTGATACCGAGAAAGCTGTTGTTATTGCTGATGAACCAGGTATGGGTAAATCAACTACATTAGCACATTTGCTAAAACAGCCAGAAGAATTTGAGTGGATTATAAAACTTAATTTAATTAACTTGCAGAAGCAGCTAGAGAATTTTAGTAACATAGGTGATTTAGAAGGTATCATTAAAGGTTTTTTTTCTGGAGTTGATACAGGAATAGAAGAAGGACTAGCAGAAAAATTGTTGGAGCATCGAATAAATGGCCAAGGTAAAATTACTCTGCTGTTCGATGGCTTTGATGAAATTACGGATAAAAATCAGGAAACAGTTATTGAATTATTGAAATTCTTAAAAGACACTAAAGCGAAAATACAGATAACTACCAGGTTAAACGTGAAAGATAAGCTAGAAAAAGCTCTTTCTGTATTTTCCTATACTTTTCAACCATTCTCTAAAGATAATCAAGAGAAGTTTTTAAAGGAATTTTGGAAAACAAGTTTAAAACTTACGTTTGATGATAAGGTAATCGATGAAGCAGTAGGTAAGAACATTAATGAATTGTTTGAGCATTTTTATAAAAATATAGAAGATAAGAAATATGAATTCATGAGTATTCCACTATTAACAAGAATGTTTGCTGAGGTTTATCAGAAGACTGTTGAAGATTCTTGTAACCCTAATAGTCAAGCTGAATCTCAGTTATCGGAAGAAGTGAAAAAACTCTCTATACTAGATTTATATGAAAGATTTGTTGAAAGAAAGTATGATATTTATTTTAAAGAGAAAACGAGAATTGAAAATAATCCTGGTTACGTAAAAAGCAAGTTAACTAAAGCTTTAGATAAGGATCATCAACGCTTAGCTCTTCATAAATTATTTTCCGAATCTGAGCAGACGAAGATTCTTGCAGACGAACGTAAATTGCTTTCTCAGGAAGAAGAGAAAGACTTAAAATTGGTCGGAATCATTCAGTCTATAGATAGCAAAGGCGATTCTTATTTTATCCATAAGACTTTTGCTGAATATTTTGCTGCAGGCCTGCTTGCTGATATTGTAGGAAGACAGGAAAGTAATCCAAAGCGTCAGCTAGCATGTGACTTTTTGCGTGATAATATTTTTAAGAAAACAAATGAGGTAATACGCAATTTTTTTGATCGCATGTTGGCTAATGATAAGCATGATAAGAGTAAGTATGAAATACACACTGCTGTTTTAAATAATGAAAAAGGAAAAGTTGAAGAGTTATTAAGAAATAATCAAAATATTATCAATAGTTTTGATAAAGCAGGAAGAACACCACTTCATTTAGCTGCTGCTTATGGTTATTCAGATATTGTTCAGATTCTATTGAATAATGGTGCTGATGTTACTAAGGCTGATGGGACTTTTGGTTGGTATCCTTTTATCTATGCTGATAGAAGTTATCACATAGATACAGTCATATCGATTCTGAAAGCAAAAGATGCAAATGGTCGTTACAAATTTCAAGATTATATTGAGCATTTACCAATTCATGAGGAAATTGTATCTTTGCTTAATGGTCATTATGGAGGAAAACAAACATTATTACTCATTGCTGCTAAAGATGGTTATGTAAAATTCACTAAATTTTTAGTCGAACAAAGAGCAGATGTTAATGCTAAGGCTGGTAATCTTTTTACACCATTGATCTATGCAGCAAGGAATGGCAATTTAGAAATGGTTCAGGCTTTATTGAATGCAGGTGCCGATGTTAATGCTGCGGCTAATAATCGTTTTACACCATTGATCTATGCGGCAGAGGAGAACAACTTACAAATAGTTCAAGCTTTACTGGAGAAGGGTGCCAATGTTAATGATAAGGCTAATAATCGTTTTACACCATTAATCTATGCAGCAGAGAAGAACAACTTACAAATAGTTCAAACTTTACTGGAGAAGGATGCCAATGTTAATGATAAGGCTGATAATCGTTTTACGCCATTGATCTATGCAGCAAGGAATGGCAATTTAGAAATGGTTCAGGCTTTATTGAATGCAGGTGCCGATGTTAATGCTGCGGCTAATAATCGTTTTACACCATTGATCTATGCGGCAGAGGAGAACAACTTACAAATAGTTCAAGCTTTACTGGAGAAGGGTGCCAATGTTAATGATAAGGCTAATAATCGTTTTACACCATTAATCTATGCAGCAGAGAAGAACAACTTACAAATAGTTCAAACTTTACTGGAGAAGGATGCCAATGTTAATGATAAGGCTGATAATCGTTTTACGCCATTGATCTATGCAGCAAGGAATGGCAATTTAGAAATGGTTCAGGCTTTATTGAATGCAGGTGCCGATGTTAATTCTCAAGCTGAGAATCAATTTTCTCCATTGACCTATTGTGCACAAAGAGGACAGGGAAGAGATGATCGCAGCTATCTTTTTACTTCTATTAAAAACATTCTGGAGTTAACACAAAAACTATTTATCGTTATAAAAAACGTTAAGTTAAGTGAAAATCAGAAAATTACAGAGCTTAAAAGTTTTATAAATGAAGGGGCAATTATTCATGCTACTGATGGTGATGATCACTTAACTCCACTACATTATGCAGCACGGGATGGTCATAAGGAGGTTGTTGAAGCTCTAATAAAGCACATAAAAGACACAAGCCCTAATAAATTAAGTGAGTTTATTAATGTTAAGGATAAAGATGGAAAAACTCCCTTGGGCTTAGCTAGGAATTTGGAAATTCAAGAGCTCTTAAGAACAAGAGGTGCTAAAAAAGGAAAAAAACATTTTGTACAAGCTAACGAAAAACAACAAAAGTCATTTGTAAAGTTAAATAAATATATAAATAGTAACTTCCATAAAATCGAAGTAAAGGCAATAAAACAAGGACTATACTTACCATCACTTGAGAGTCGAAATGTTCAAATCAATGGTAAATGTGCAGCAATTACTCGAATATTTTCTCAAGGGTTGTTTCTAGAGCAACAAGGTGGGGCATTAGAAAAGTCACATGAATTATTCCTATCCAACCTACAAACCTCAGCCGAGCTATATGAACGTCTAGCGCAAGGTAAGCAGATATATACTAGAGAGGAAAAAGAGATCTTCGCTCTTAGCCGTTTACTGGATAGTGCTGAACAGGAATTAACCTCACCTACAAGTAGCTTACCTTCATCTTTAAGTCACATCAAAAGCTATAAAACACTTGATGATTTATCTCATTATGTAAGTGGATTAACAGATGATTTTGCTATTCACCTGGTTACTAGTAACCACGTAGTTGCTATTTACCGCACAGGAGATATTTACACCTACTTTGATAGCAACGTTGCTTTGGTATCTGATTTAAAAAGTGTTGATCAACTGATGAAAGTTGTAGAAAAAGGGGTAAAATATGCTGGCTATGAACTGGCTGAAGAAGGATTCTTAGTAGAACATTTCGATGTCACTAAAGCGAATAATGCATTAACACTTCAGCAGAAGGAAGTTTTAACTAAACCAATTCAAACAGAACGTCATCTTCTTTCTCTACAAGATCAAGAGCATGGCCCTGTTAGTGTAGATGGTAAAGAGGTGTCTCGAGTAACTTTATATAATATGGGAGCTAAATTACATTCAGAAGGTAGTGCTCCTGTACTTATTAATTCTGGAATGAGTAGCGAAGATTTGGTGCAGAATTTAAGTTCAGGTAAAATAAAGATCACAGCTCGTGAATATCTGCAAAAACTTAAAGGTAACTCAAAGGAATTCATTCAGGAAACGGTACAAACAACTTCTTCTCTTCCTTTTTCAGGATCAATTAATGAAGTTAAGAATGCTCAAACTATACAAGATTTAGTGCTTTCTGAGAATGGTCAAAGACTAAATTCTTATGAGCTCAATAAAATTCTGAGTGGTAGAGTAGAGCAGTCAATTAAAGCTCTTCCTTATTACATGGAAGTTGCAAATACTAAACACTGGCCAAATAGACTCACTAATGCAGCAGGCAGAATCAGTATGGCTAAAGGCTATTACGATATTGCTCACTCTATACGCTATGGAGATACTCAGGGCTTTTTACTTGGCGCTGGAGAAATTGGTTTTTCCCTGTTTTCACAGCTAATTGAAGATGGCGTGGTAAAAGTAGCACCACAAGTTATTAAACAGATGAAACATGGTATTTTCTTAACCAGAGGGTTTGCTGGCCTGATCTCAAGTCCATTTGATATTTATGATTTAGTCAGTTCATCAATTGATTTAGCAAATAGCAAAAAAGGCTCTAAAGAATGGAGAGATAGCATAGCAGGAGTTGCTTTTTCTGGTACATCAGTGGTCACAGGTGTTGCATTTACTGCTCTTGGAAAACCAGGTGCTGGCACTGTAGTTGGTCTTGGAATTCTTATTGGTCAAGGACTTTATAGTGGTACAAGTATGGTCATTGAGTATAAGAAGTACAAATTAACCACTAATCAAGAGTTTCGGCTATTTTGGCATACATTTGCTCTGCAACTACCACCTGAGGATGTACAATACCTTGCAGCAAGGAAAGATGTAGTAAATAAATTAGCTGAGCAAGCATGGGAATATCTGCAGAACAATACTCAGGTAGCTGCTTATGGTATGGGGCTTGGGGAAATTAGATTAGTTGATGAGAATACTACTCGTGTAAAGAGATTTATTCCTGGATCACTGAATCGGCAAGGTGTTTATGTTCCAAAGCGCAATGATTTTGGTGAAATGATGCAAGAAATTATGACAAAACCAAAAACAGTAGTAGTGGAACCAAGTAGTAGCTCTATTGGTATGTCCAGCCCAAGCAATAAAAGAAATGGTCGAAATTTATCACGTATTGTTCCAGTATCTCCTTCTTCTGAAGTAGAAATGCTTTGTCTTCCTCAGTTTACTCACCGTGATTACGAATATGACAACAGCTTCATTGGTAGAAAACCAGTGTACACTGTTCCTCATAGTGATTTTCTTGTCCCTCATTGGGATAGTGGGTATGGCGATAGCCCTGCATTGTACAGCAATTCTTCTACAGCTATTTATCATTGTCACAATGCTATAATAGTTGGCCGTAAGAATGATACTATAGAAAACCCAACTATGGTGTTTGATTTAAGTTTGGTAAATGGAAATGGTCTGATAGTAAGTAGCAGTAAGTATAATAATCAATTCAATATTGCCCAAGGTGGAGCAAAAATATATGGCAGCAATCATACCAGCAATGTCTTTACTTTAACCGATGATAATTTCTTTGGTAGGGTTTCCGGTGGCACAGCAAATGCAACTAATGTACTTGATGTGAGCCAGTTAAAAAGTAAAGGATTATCTTATGAAAATAATATCGTCACCACTCAAGAAGCACAAATGACTGCTGAAAATATTAATCGTTTTATTGGTAGAAAGGCAGAAGCAGAACATGTTGATTGTCAGAACATGAATAATAAAATAGTAATAGATAGTCGTGGTGGTAATAGTGGAAATAGCGATGTTGTAAGTAACTGCAGAAAGGTAATAGTTACAGGAAATACTAAGGTAGTAAGTAATGAATCTGACAATACTTTTTACATTAAACCAAGTGCTGGTCATGCTGAAATAAGGGGTGAAGGCAAAGGATTTGTAATATTTTCTGATACTGCATTATTACAAAGAGCTTCAAATATTAGTTATTCATCTACAAACAATACGTTATCAATTGAGATTCAAGATGGTACATTTATACTTGATGTTCAAAATTATTTAGATAAAGAAAATAATCATAATTATCTACTGATTGATAAGTATGGCAGTGTTATTGAACCTATCATTCAGTCAAATTCTACACACTTCAACTTAAAAGCAGAAACTAATTTAACAACTAGAGCTGAAGTTGCTCAGCGCTACCAAGAAATTTCTCAAGTTAATGGCAACTATACAGTCTATGGAGTAGTGAGGGACACAGCAGGAAACAATATGATCTTTGGCTCTGAAGGTAGTGATGTAATACCGCTAACTCAAAATGTCACTTTTGCTCAAGGTAATGAAGAAAGTGATGTTTATAGTCTGATTTCAGGTGAGAAAGCTAATGTTACAATCAACAACTACGATGAGAAAAAAGCTCTTGATATACTTTACTTACCTACAGATTCAATTGAAACCAATAGAGTTGAAGATGATTTGCATATAGCTACAGGCAACGTAACAGCAAACATCAAAGTAGAAAATTTCTTTAGAAATAGCAGTTATAGACACTTAACAATAATAGATAAAGACAAAAACACATTTTTACCATGGCCAAGTAAACAGTCTTATGTGCAGCTAGTACCTTTCTTCCATGCGACAAAAGGTCAGTACATGTTTTTATTATCGGCAGAAAAGGTGCAAAATAATCCAGAAGTTATAGTGGACGCTAAGCTAGATGACATAAGGTTTTATAGATATGGAAATGACCTCATGTTAATGGATGATCAACCGCTAATAGTTAAGGTAGAAAACTTCTATGGCAACCAATATGGAAACTTTACATTAAATTTTCGTAGTAAAGAAAAGCTAAGTTCTAAGCAGTTATCTGAATTAGCCAAAATTGCAATAAATTATCAAGATGAGATAAGAAGTAGCTATTATGACAGTTTTAGAGAATATAGGATGTCTACTTTTAACTCTACTATTTATCACAACCAAAAGTTTGTTAATGGTAGTTTAACTACAGTAGAGCCAGATGATAAACGAGTAGGAATATTGCTACTTAAAGACCCTTCTGATATTGAGGTATCAGCTGATAACAATGATCTTGTCTTTTTTGTTGCTCAAAGTAATGCCACGTTTGTCATAAAGAATTGGAACGACACAGATCATAGAGTTTCAATGTTGAGGTTTGGTCAGGAAGACAAAGCAATAGAAGTCAGAAAATTAGATAAATTTGATTTGTCACAAGTATCAGAGATTCAGGCTGTAATCAATAAAGCTGCAGTGAGTAATGCTTTGGATGAACAACTAGAAAAGTTAGACAATGAAGTAGTAAATGGCATAAAATATTTACTTGCAAGTAATGGAATAGTAAACGGTATTAATACTTATAATTGCCTAGGTTTTGACTCTGAAGAAGATCAACAAGAGTTTGTAGCTGCATATTCTACTCTTTATAACAAAGAAAAGTTAAAAGAAGTTTTACAAGATAGTCAGGTAGTAGAGGCGTTAAGATGGCTGATAGTAAAAGGCCACACTAATTTATCATTAAAAGATCCTGATAAAGAAAGGCAAGTATTATTGAAAGATCTTGATCAATGTTTTGGTGCAAAAGATAATTTTACGATAGAGAATTGGAACAGAAAGGATCATGTTTCTGTGCTGAAGTTTAACCAATCAATAGAGGTAGATTTATCAGAAGTATCAGAGGTTCAGCATTTAATAAGTAAATATGGTATAACCCAGCTAGAAGAATTAGGTGACGAAGAAGAGTTTAAATACTTACTTGTAGGTATGGACGTAAGAAATGGTATTGAAATTTATAATTGTTCAGCAGAAAAGAATACACAAAAGATTCTTAATCCTTATTACTATGAATGGATTAATTGGAATTTAATAAAAGATCTTATCGAGGAAAATAAATTTGATGTAAACAGAAAAGCAAATGATGGTAACACTATTCTACACGAAGCTGCATCTTCTGGTAATTTAGACATAGTAAAATATCTAGTAGATGAAAAGGGAGTTGATATAAACAGTAGAGCAAATGATGGTAGGACTCCTTTTCACCATGCTGCTTCTGCTGGAAGTTTAGATTTAGTAAAATATTTGGTAGATGAGAAAGGAGTTGATGTTAACATTAAAGACAATGATGGCAAAACTTCTCTTCACTATGCTGCTTATTCTGGCAATTTAGATCTAGTAAAATATCTGGTAGACGAGAATGGTGTAAATGTAAATACTAAAG
Source organism: Wolbachia endosymbiont of Folsomia candida (assembly GCF_001931755.2). NCBI lineage: Bacteria > Pseudomonadati > Pseudomonadota > Alphaproteobacteria > Rickettsiales > Anaplasmataceae > Wolbachia > Wolbachia endosymbiont of Folsomia candida. Next base: position 1,175,285 of record NZ_CP015510.2, on the reverse strand, counting down.
ACAATTATGGCAATACTCTTCTCCATGAAGCTGCATCTTCTGGTAATTTAGATCTAGTAAAATATCTTATAGATAAAGGAGCAGATGTTAATGCTGAAACTAAAGGTCACTGGACACCGCTACACAAAGCTGCTGAAAAAGGTAATGAAGAAATAGTTTTAGCTTTACTGAATAAAGGTGTTGACGTTAATGCAAAAACAATAGGAGGGTGGACAGCTCTTCATTGGGCAGTATCAAGTGGTAATAAAAAAACAATTTTAGCATTACTGAATAAGAGAGCTAACATTAATGCTAGAACTGATAGTGGTGAGACAGCTCTTCATATGGCAGAACAGCAAGGTAAAAGAGAAATTGTTGATCTATTAAATCATCGAAATACTACAGAACATCAACGCGGCCGTCGTGCTATTAAAGAGATTCCTATTACAGATGCATCAGATAATCTTGAACTTTTTGTTGCCCAAAATACTGTCATGGTTGAGGAGGAAGCTACAAGCAGTGCTACAAGAACATCTTCATTGATAAATGATTTATTCGGTTGGGTAAAAGGTTCTATAGGTGGGTTATTTAACTCTCGCACCATAGAATCAGAAAAAACATCCAGCTCTACAGCCAAGGACCTACCAAACATATCACAAGTAGATGTTGATGGTACAATACTGCTATTGGATGTGTTTATAAGAAAAATTACAGGTAAGAAGCCTATCTCTACAGAAGGTAAATCTATATCCTTATTTGAGGCACAGGGCCATGCGTTAAACATTACGGAAAAGTTTGAGCAAATATTAAATAAAACAGCTATTAAGTCAGGCATATCAGTAACGAATTTGAAGTTTAATCCAGTGCCTGTAAGTTCAGCTATAATTGGACAAATAAGAAATGGTAAATTTTCTGAAATATCAAAAAGCTTATACTCATCTGCAGAAAAAGCTTGTCCTGAGTTTAAACAAACTGGTAAATTTCTAAATTGTTTGGATGGTCATCTAAAAGAGGTCTTAGCTGAAAAAGAAGTTGAGTTGCTTGTAGGAAAACAAAAGCCAATAAATGTAGATGGATTACCTAAAGCTAAACCGGTACTTCAAGAAGATAAACCTAACACTTTCTTAAATGATGCATCAATAGCTAAAGGTATAGGTAATATTTTGGGGTTATGAAGGGCTTTAACCAAACGACTAGAAAGTATTTTCTTCCTGTAACTGCTTTATTTAATCAACAAAATTGCTCCTCTGAGCTGTATCAACTGTAACATTACATAATGACGTAGTGAAATTTTCTGTGACCCAACTTGGTGCTTCTCTACCTTTTTCCCATTTAGCAAATCCCATCTTTTCCTGCAGATAATATTTTTTATAAGCTTCTACAGCATCACTACATTTATACTGATCTGGTAGCGCTTGTGTAAAATCTTTCATGTCAGCTGATTGAAAAATGAGCAAATTTTTATTACTATCACACCAATCTATTACTTCCTCTGACTTATGCTCTTTCTTATATCGGTAAGTATATTCTTTACATAATTCTTTTCCATAGCGTATCAACCAATCGAAATTTCCTTTTGATTCTCTTGCCCATATAGAACAAGGATGATTTTTGTGAGTAAGCCTATATGGAGCTGATACGTTCTTATTTGTAATACTGACAAAAGAATCTTGCTCTTCTAATGCTACAGAAAAAACACTACTCAATAATTGGGCGGTTTCTAATACCATTTTTACTACATGCTTATCACACAACATTTGTGCTGCAATTACTGGATCTTCATGTAATATAAAAATGTTCATTTTTGATTTAAAATCACCTAAAGAATATTTTCCTCTTGTAGTTGTTTTATTTCATCAGCTGCGAGACCTGTAGTTTGAGATATGATATCAATAGAAACACCTGCTTTGAGTAGATTCTTTACAACTTCAATTTCCCTTGCTTTTCTGCCTTTTTCTTCACCGATTTGGATGCCTTCCTCTTTAGCATCATCAAGCCGTTGTTCCCAAATAGCTGCTTCTTTCTGTATATCCATAATTCTCTCTTCGTAAGCTGCTAGATCTTTTTCATTCCAGTGAAACTTATCTAACTCATCATATGCGAGCTTTATAATTGGTGCTTGTTCTGCAATTTTTTTTAGGTCTTCATCTGTAGTATCCTCTGCATACCGAAAGAAATAGCACCAACGTTCTATAGTGTTCTCTAGTTGATCTACTGTGCTTTTAAGAAATTTAGGCAATTCAATGAAAACAAACTGAAAGTCTTTTAAGTAATGTCCATTGGTTTTGATATCACGTATATTATGAGTGGAAATATAATGAACATCTATAGGAAATAAATTACAATTAGAAATGGCGATGAAGTAAACTTTTTGTAAATCAAAATAACTGCATGACTGTCTAGAATAAGCTTTAGCAGCATATAGTTGGGCACGTTTTTCAAAGCCTTTGTCTCTAGCGACCTGCATCTCGATTACGAATCTATTACCAATAGAATCTTTGCAAAGAATATCAACTATACTTTGTTTGTCAGAGGCAATCTCAGGATCCATGATAGTACTGAGGAATTCTACTTCTTGTATTGCACTTTTCTCAGTAAACCCTAAAATATCATTTAGAAAGTGGATAAGAATATTTTGATTTTTCTCAGTACCAAAGATTCGTTTGAACGTTAGATCACATTTTGGGTCTAAAAACTTGGAAATAGCCATAATTAAGACGTCTAAAAAAGCATTAGTGATTATACATTATTAGTCATCAAAGTTCAATTTTTTTATTTTCCAACTGCAATAGAAATCAAAAATCAATATATTCACCATTATTATTAATAAAAAAATATCAAAAAATATTCAAAAAAGATTTGACTTACTGAAAAATTGATGGCTCTATGTGCACCACTGCCAAAAAAGCAGAGTAAATAATTGAATTTGTTTAGTCGTTAATAAATAGGTAATTTTATGAATAATAGTGAAAACAAAAGAAAAACAGAACTGGAAAAAAGAGTATTAGCAAGCAAAGGTAGGTCGTCATTACTTGATCTTGAGCTGGTGGAGCTTATTTTATATTCTTCATTTAATAATGGGGAAAATAAAGAAGTTGCAGAAAGATTATTAGAGCTGTTCAAGAGTATTGGTAAGGTGATTAGCGCTGACTTTCATGAGCTGAAAAGTGTAACTGGTATGAACGATTCAGCAATAGCAAGTATTATGTGTGTGAGGGAAACAATTGAAAGAATGCTCAGAGAAGATCTGGAAGAACTGCCAATAATTGAGAATCAGAAAAAATTGATAGAATACTTAAGAGTAACAATAGGCCAATTAAGTATAGAAAACTTTCGTGTTATTTATTTGAACAAGAAATCTCGTATTATCGATGAGTACACTCAAGAGGGAACAGTAGATAAAACACCTCTATATGCGAGAGAAGTAATAAAAAGAGCACTACTAGTAGGAGCAACTGCAATGGTTATAGCACACAACCACTTAGGAAGTGCAAAACCATCACAGCACGATATAAGTTTAACCAAAATCCTATCATTAGCGTGCAGTAGCATGGAGATAGAGTTAATTGATCACATAATTGTGACAGAAAAAAATTACTTTAGATGATATGAATAGTTATTGCTCGGTTGAGAGCATGAGAAGATAATAACTTCTCAGAGTGGATAGGTAGCAGGTTGGGCAAAGCTTGAGGCTCCCTCTGCTTTTATATGCAGTGAAAGAAGACCTCGTACTTTAGATTAACCGCACCTGCCACCGAAAACCATCGTGCGGCCCATAAAATTCGGTGACCGCGTATAGGAGTTTGGATCAACCGGCAATATTCTACTCTGATATATTATTATGCAATTGGAGGAAAAAGTATGCGTTACATTGGAGTTGATTTACATACAAATAGCTTCACTGCCTGTTATTTAGAGCAAGAAAAACCAGAATATATTCGCACGTTTCGCTTGCAGGATATAAACAATTTTATTGAGAATCTTCAGCCAACAGATGAAGTAGCTTTAGAAGCAACAGGTAACAGCTGTTTCTTTTATGATGAAGTGTTACCTTACGTCAAGCGTGTGGTAATAATTGCTCCTTTGCAATTCGAAGTTATTCGCCGTTCTGTACACAAGACAGATAAGCATGATGCAAGAGCTATTGCTTTTTTTCTAAGCAAGGATATGCTGCCTGAAGCAAGATGCAAAAACACACAATATCAGCAATTAGTTTCTCTTCTTAAAACAAGAGAACAGTTAGTAAAATCACGGATATCTTTGATTAACAAAATGCACAGTCTTTTTAATTACCACGGAATAAAAATTAAAAAGGAAGCACTGACAACCAAAACGGGGTTTAAACGTGCTATTCAAAAACATAATTGGTGTCATTTGGAAAAAGTTGAAATTGAAGTGATCAGCTATCACCTAGAAGCTATACGAGAAAGCCTCAAGAAACTTGAAAAGGAAATTGAAACTTTTGTTAAACAGCTTCCTGGATTTTATAATCTCATTAGCATTAAAGGCATTGGTGTAATTTCTGCAGCTGTTTTTATTACAACAATTGGTGATATTAATGACTTTCGCGATCCTGAAAAACTCACTGCTTATTTTGGAGTTGTACCATATGTTTCTCAATCTAATCAACAGTGCACGATTGGAAGGATTACCAAACGAGGGTCGAAAATGGCACGCACTGCTTTAATACAGTGTACTTGGGTTGCTATACGTTATAGTCCTTACTTGAAAAGTTTCTATGAAAATGTGAAAAAAAGGCGTGGTTCTGCTAAGGCCATTATTGCTACTGCTAGGAAATTCCTGACAACCATTTTCTATACGCTTAAAAAGAACTGGATTTTTAAAGATTTCACAAAATTTGAATTTTTTATTGGATAATAATCGTGAAGGAAAATATGGAACCTTAGTTTTATAAGCTAATGAATATGTGCATAAGTACTTAAAATATGTGGGGACATACTTATACACATATTCATTAGCTACATTAATTTAAAAAAGATTAATTAAAAACTTGGTGTTTTTGTTGCCAATGAAACAACTTTTGATTGAATCAGATGGCACAGTAATAAATAAAAAATTGTATTAGAGCTGAATTTTATATCAGAAAATGTTTTGGGTAATGCAAAAAATCATTATTGACTTTTATGCAATTTAGAGCTGCTGAGAAATTGCTGACAGAAATTTTCTACACACTTAAAAATAACTGGGTTTTTAAAGATTTTACAAAATATGAAATTTATAATTGACAACAATCATAGGAGCTTTGCTGAAAATAAGTTACTGTAGTAAGATTTAAGGATTAACTATGAAACTACTATTGCAGACATCTCTAGAAGTCAAAAAACATTGTGAAAGCTTGGATAATAAAGGGAAACAAGAACTTTATAGGCAGGTAATGGAGGAAGCAAAAGATGCGACTGAAAATCATGATATTGATAAGCTGAAAAAACTTAGTGAAATTGCAGTTGTGATAGAAGAAGTCTGCGATAGAGGAGTACTTAAGGATTTTGATGATGAAAACCCACTGAAGGAAGCAAATATCGTAGTAGAGAGCGATGGGTTAACCAATTATCTGTTTAGTTTTGGTGATTCATCGAAACTCTACGACTTAAGAGAAAATAAAGAGGAAGCGCTTTACCAAGCAATCAAATCAAATGATGTTGAGTTAGTTAAGCACGTATTGATAGTTCTACTGTACGGTGATTTTGAAGGAAAGGTAGCTCCAAAGGGTTTGGTAGCATTGCTAGAAAAGGCTTGCGAAGAGTTGAACCTTTCAAAGGATATGAAAAATTACCTTGAAAAGAAGATAAGGTTTTGCAGTTTTTTGTGTAATTTTAAGTTTGACAAAGATCCCATAGAGTTATTTGCAAATCGGTCAGAGATTGACTATGAAATAGATAAGTTTCTGCTTTCTTTGATTACAAAAAAGACAAAGGGAGAAGAGCTACTTTCTGAAATAAACAGTATGATTGAGCTTCTGAAAAAGTATGAAAAATTTGATGAGCTAGAATACAAGGTAAGAAGACTAAAATCAGAACTCGAAAGCGGAAAAAGCAATTATCCAACTGAAGTAATACGATCCAGCATTAAAGAACGGGAAAAGGAAATGCTTGAGATCGAAGAAAAATATATTAAGCCAGTTAATTTGGTAGATGAAAGGCAAAAGTTAGTGAAACAACTGCTGAGCAGATATGAACGGGTGAAACTCCACTAATTTATACAGCACTTGTGCTAAAGAGTAATCTCCTCTTGCAGTTTTTGTATTTCATCAGGAGAAAGACCGGTAAACTTAGCAATGGTATTAGCATCCACGTTATCAGCAAGCATTGACTTTGCCACTTCAATTTCCCTTGCTTTTCTACCTTTTTCTTCACCGATTTGGATGCCTTTCTCTTTACCGATTTGGATGCCTTCTTCTCTGCCTTCTTCTCTGCCTTCTTCTCTGCCTTCTTTTTTGCCTTCATCTTTAGCATCATCAAGCCGTTGTTCCCAAATAGCTGCCTCTTTTTGCACACTCAAAGCTCTTTCTTCATAGGCTGCTAGATCTTCTTTATTCCAGTTAAACCTATCTAATTCATCATATGCTAGCTTTATTATTGGTGCTTGTCCTGCTATCTTTTTTAGATCTTCATCTGTAGTATCTTCTGCATACTTAAAAAAGTAGCACCAGCGCTCTACTATGTTTTCTAGTTGCTCTACTTCACTTTTAGGAAATTTAGGTAGTTCAATAAAAATAAATTGCAAATCTTTTAAGTAATGTCCATTGGTTTTGATGTCACGTATATTATGAGTGGACATATAATCAACCTCTTGAGGAAACAAGTTACAATTAGAAATAGCTATGAAGTAAACTTTCTGTAAATCAATGTAGTGATCAGATTTCTCTAGTTGTCTTGAATAAGCTTGAGAAGCATATAATTGAGCACGTTTTTCAAAGCCCTTGTCTCTAGCAACCTGCATCTCTACCACATATCTGGAACCGCTAGAATCTTTACAAAGAATATCAACTATACTTTGTTTATCCGAGGCAATCTCAGGATCCATAATAGTACTGAGGAATTTGATTTTTTTTATTTCATTGGTACCAGAAAAGCCCAAGATATCATTTAAAAAGTGTATAAGGATATTTTTATTCTTCTCAGAGCCGAATATTTTCTTGAAACATAAATCATTCCTAGGGTCGAGAAACTTAGAAATAGCCATATCAAGGTACCTAAAAAAGCATCAGTAATTATACATTATTATTTAGAAATATTCAATACTTTTTGTTTGTATAAACTAATAATTGAAATGTGAGAGGCCAGCTTCCTAATGAAAAACGAGCCTAAAAGCTCAAACACGGTTAATCTATCACCGAAAGAACAGGCTTACTAACCTCTCACCTTCATTATAAATAATTCAAAAATAGCATTCAATATATTTTAGTAGCAAAATTTATAAGCAATAAAAATAGAAAGCGGTGTTTGCTGCTATAATAGATGATCATATTTGGTTATAACCCTTATTGATAGTAAATATAGATCTAATCTCAAGCTTTAGGTGTATCAAATTAAAAAAGAACCTTCACACATGCCCATAGAACGCAACTTTAAGCTTTGATGGTCATTTCTCTTATCTTTTACTATCTCCTCTATAAATGCATCTAAACGCCTAATACGTAGACCTTCCATTTTTGCATGCTAGCATTATGAAATATTTAACTTATTTCCTTACTATTTATTAAAATCTTCACTTTAAAATCTAGCCTCACCAAAAGTATGAGAAGTCTATCAAATGAAAAATTTGCAGTGTTTAATCTTTTAATCAGAGAAATATCTGCAAGAGGGGTTTGTAATGCATATGCGGCTTTTTTACTGTTCCATTGGTTATCATCTATTGCTTTATTTATCATTTGTACCAATATTTCTTTTGTATTAGTGTTAGTAGTATTTAACGTTTCCATTAATCTTGTTATTATGTCAAAATTAATATTAAATTAACAGAAACTTTATATAAATCAATGAGAATTAACTAGTTCGCACCACTCTTCCTCGCTGAGCACTTTTATACCAAGCTCCATTGCTTTTTTGTACTTTGAACCAGGCTCATTTCCAACAACTAGAAAATCTGTATTGCTGCTCACACCTGAACTTACCTTTGCACCCAGAGATTCAGCTTGTTCTTTTGCTTCGGTTCTACTTAGGGTTAAAAGTGTACCAGTAAAAACAACCACCTTACCGCTTATGGCTGCACTACGTTTATTGTTATCAGCTGGGGTAATCTTCAGGTGGCGCACAAGATTATTTAACATATTTACGTTTTGCTGATTGGAGAAGAATGATCTTATAGATTCGGCAATTTTCTCACCTACGCCTTTTATCTCATTGAGCTCAGAAAAAGAATCGTAGCTTTGTAGTTTGACCATAGAGTTGTACCAATTTTCAAAGGAAACATAGTAATCCGCAAGCAATTTTGACACATACTGTCCAATAAACCTAATGCCTAGTGAACATATAAACTTATCGAGGCTGATTGTTCTTCTACTATTAATGGAATTCAGTAGATTGGCTATAGATCTTTCACCCCAACCATGATGTTCTTGTAAGTTGAATTGATTCAGTCGCTTCTCCAACGTAAAAATATCTGAGATTTGCTTAATAAGACCAAGATTGTAAAAAAACTCAATCTGCTTATCACCAAGACCGACTATACTAAATGCTTCTTGAGAGACAAAATGCCTCAACTTTTCAATGATTTGAGCTTCACAAGTAAATTCTCCAGAACATCTTATAGCCACCTCTCCCTCAACCTTTTCTACTCTGCTGCCACATTTAGGACATACCTCAGGGAATACAAATTTCTGTGCATCTGGTGAACGTAAGCTTTTATCCACTTCAGCAATATAAGGTATCACATCACCCGCTCTAATTACAGTTACAATGTCTCCCTCTCTTATATCCTTGCGTTTTATCTCATCATAGTTGTGCAGGCTTGCCCTACTAATAAAAACGCCCCCTACATTAATGGGCTCCAATTCTGCCAATGGTGTTAAAACTCCTGTGCGACCGACCTGAACCACTATCTTCTTAAGTTTAGTTTTACCACAAGCAGCAGGAAATTTGTATGCTACAGCCCATCTAGGGGCTTTGTTAGTGTTTCCTAATTTGTTGTGTAACTTTAAATCGTTAATTTTATAAACAATCCCATCTACATCGAACCCCAAATCACAACGACAACTATAAATTTTATCATAGAACTGTAGCATTCCATCCAAACTGTTTGCTAAGAGTTGGTGTCCATTTACACAAAATCCAAGTTCCCTTAGCCTATTTAGCACTGCATATTGGCTCTTTTCTTCTCCGCCTATTAGACAATAAGCAAAATACTTAAGAGGTCTTTTTGCAGTAACATTTGGATCCAATTGTCTCAAAGAACCAGCAGCAGCATTTCGAGGATTCGCAAATTCATTATTTTCGTTCAATTTTAAAAAATCGCTATTACTTATATAGACCTCTCCCCTGATTTCTAACCTGCCTTTAATTCCAGGCAAGGCTTTCGGAAAATTCTTAATAGTTGTAATATTTTTTGTAATGTCTTCCCCTTCGCTACCATTGCCACGTGTTGCTGCTTTTACCAATTTTCCATCCTCATATATAGCAGAGAAAGATACCCCATCTATCTTCAATTCACATACGATTTCCAGCTTATTAATATTTAAGAGCTTTGTTACCCTAGATAAGAATTTTTCCATATCTTCCTGGTTATAGGCATTAGCAAGTGACAGCATTGGCTCGAGATGTTTAACCTTACCAAATCTACCATCAGGCTCAGCACCAACTTGAATTTCCTCCTCTATTTCAGCAGCCCTTTGCCTTAGTGCATCGTATTCTGCATCAGTAATCTCTGGCTTGTTATTCTGATAATATAGCAAGTTATGATATGCTATTTTTTGCTTTAGCTCTTGATTTGTCATACATTACCCCACATTAATCCAAATTAGTTTTTTTCACTGTAATTTCTATTTCATGATCTAGCCGAGATAAGAGCGTGAAGATCTTTTCTAAACTAAACCTTTTGGCTTTCAAATTTACAATCGAGGACACCTTTGGTTGGTCAAGTTTCAGCACATTAGCTGCTTCCCTTTGTTTCCAATTTTTCTCTTCGATTACACTTTTAATAAGATTTAACAACTCTGTTTTAGCATTATTGCCACTTGCTGTAATTTTCTTTACCATATACACACCTCTCTAATTTAGCTTTATATCCCATAACTATTTTTTGCTTTTACTATCTCCCTATGTGTTAATAATAGCTCCACTATCTCCTGATTATTCTTTGCAACCGCTATACCAAGTGCAGTCAAATGGCCTTTAACATCAGCTTTTATACGAACATTTGCTCCCTTATTTAGCAGAATTTCAACCATTTCTTTATTATTGCTCATGACCGCAGCGTGTAGCGGGGTAGAACGGTGTTTACCACCTAAAGCATTAACATTAGCTCTATTCCGTAGCAGTATTTCTGCCGTTGACTTATGTCCATGGGCGACAGCTAAATGTAGTGGCGTATAAAGATCTCCGTCTAAGTCATTAATGTCGCAATTAGTTCTTTTTATAAACATTGACAATATTCCGTCATACCCACACTTTGCTGCTACATGAAAAGGAGTATTTAGGCAATTATCCTGATGGTTTATATCAGCTCCATATTGCAGTAAAGTTTGAACAGCTTCCTGATGATTATATAATGCAGCAAGGAAAAGAGGTGTCCTGCCGTAGATATCTTCAACGTTAACAGCTCCTCCACTTATTATTAGAGCCTCAAGAATATTACTGTATCCATATTGGGCTGCTAAGTGAACAGCAGTATTGCCTTTGTTATCCTTTGCATTAACATTTATTCCACACGAAACGAGAAAATTAACAACCCTTCGGCACTTCCATTTACAAGCAAAACGTAGACACTTTATACCGAGTTTAGTATTTGCAACAACGCTTGTGATGATATAAAAAGGAAGTGAAAGCATTGTAAGTGCTCTATCCCTCTTAATTTTTTTGACTATAGCCACTAACTCCTTATCAATATCCATACTAGCCTCCACTATTAAAGTCTGTAATTTGTTGCTAGCGCCCTAGGACGTTAAATGGACTCGAAAGTTTTGGATAATTTAAGGATTTTCTGTTATTAAAATAACTAAGCCCTTCTTCCAGACTGCTTGCGTCGAAAACAACATTTTGAGGAGAAGGCATTCGTTTATCTTTTTTATCTATCAATCCTTCATTTTCAAACCTTATACTTTTTGAAAAGCTGTGTAAGATCTGTTTTATAACAACCAAAAGATCATTATCTTGTACAATTGTAATTTTCTTATTTTTCATATAGCCTCACATTATTATCAAACTATCATATTCTACAGTGATAGATATTAACAAAACATTGACTGGTATGCAACTTTAATTAGAAGGTAATAAATTAATTCTCTCTATTCGAGAAAGTTAATAATTAGTATGAATATATAAATAGAAATAAATAAATATTTAATAAATATAAAACAGGTAAAAAAATTTATGTTAATTTGCAAAAGGCACCAATAGCTTTGTTATTTGATTAAATGTGCTTTTATTTGGGATTTTTGGCAGCCCATTTCAGATCTAGAGAAAATAGTAGTTTGCTTCTAAATTCTGCTCGGTGAACTCAAATAAGACTTTAATACTTGCTCTTTACCATTAATATATTATTTCTTTTCTGAACCTCAAAGCAGACGCAGCAAGATATTCTCTATTTTCCTCAAACGCTAGCCAGTAGCGACCCTCTTGTTCACATACAGCGCCAGTTGTGTTAGACCCAGCAAAAATATCTAAAACAACATCTCCAGGCTCTGTTAGAAATCGAATAAAAAATTGCGGTAATTTGGCAGGAAATCTAGCAGGATGCTGTTTTATACCTAGTTCTTTACATGCAGAAAGGTATGCGCTGTTGGATTCTGAATTTGAAATCTGTAAAAGATTTGATGGAATGGATCCACCATTATCTTTACTGAAGCTACTACTAATATTATGTCCTGAAGGTCGCTTTTTTGGAGTATAATATGCCTTTGGGTCCTCAATAAGTTTCTTCATGCGGTCACTGTATTCCACTAGTACCTTTGTTATATCTGCCTTAGGCCACTTGGTTTTGCTGAGCCACCATACAGTATTAACAGAATCTTTTACCCTGATTTTTCTCTTATTTACCCACTCAATTGGACTTGGTAACTTAGATGGATTATACCAATAAAAATCTTCGGCAAGGAAGAATCCTATGTCATCACAGAGATGTATAAGCACCCTAAAATTATATAAGCTTCGCAATGGCACACCTTTTTCATAAGCACCACCCAGATCAAGTACAAAGCTCCCAGTATTTTTAAGTTTTCTATATACTAATTTTGCAAATTTACTAAGCCATGCAACGTATTCAGTTTGAGACTCATTTCCGTATTCTTTTTTTCTTTGTAAAGCAAATGGTGGGCTGGTTATTACGAGATCCATGCTACTATCTGGAAGTTGAGGCAATAGGTTAAGAGAGTCTTCACAATATGCAGATCCCCTATTTGTAGTATATAGTGGTTTAACATTAAATGTGAATTTTTCTAATATATTTATCATATGAAAGATATTTATATGCAAAATCTCTCTAATGCCTTTTGATTACATTCAACCATGGCTTGAGCTTCCTCTTGTAAGAGCTTAATATTTTTAGATGTAGTATTATCCATATCAGGTGATGCTATAGTAAGCTGTGATTGTATACGTAAATATTGATCATCGATGATATTCTTAAGTTGATAATTCACTACATCAAGGCTTGAACCAAACATTACATTTAGTAGTGGTTTTACCCAAGCTATTTTTCCAAATTTCTTTGAATTAATATATTTAATAGGATTAGATAACCGGCCGGTACCAATTGAAAGCAGCACTATATCATCATCAGGGAATAGTTTTTTGCTGTTTGCATATGCGCATGCGGCTGGATTATTAGCAAAAACTCCTCCGTCAACTAAGACTCTATTTATTTGATTAATTTTTAGAAGTTTAGGGATAAAGTATGTTGGTGCTGCTGTAGTTGATCTTAAAGCGTCTTGTAATCTTAAAAAATTTCTGTCTTCTTTCCAGCTTTTGAAGAAGAATGGGCAGTTGTTATGAATATCGTAACTAGTAAGCAGTAAATGACTTATGCTGTCCGCAAGAGTGGTTTCACCAAAATATTTATCAAGTACATGTTCAATGTTTTTATTCGAATACTCTGCACCATTCAGCCAAGTAATTGCTTTCCTTAAAAATGAAGATTTAAAAATATAGGATCCGTACTCCTGATATAGCTCAACTAGATCACTTGCTGAATACTGTGGTTTTCCTTCTCCATCTTTCTTACATAGCCCTGCAACAACTATACCACCTGTAGAAGTTCCAGCCATTAAATCAAAGATTTGTGAAATAGGTTTATTTGTTCTCTTTTCTATTTCTGCTAATATTATTGCTGGTATAATGCCTCGGATTCCGCCACCGTCAACTGAGAGGATAAATTTGGTCATAATGTTTAGATGTTTTTTGTTTTCTTTAATATGTGTGGTTTTGTCTGCTTGTGTTTGCCCGAAGACCACGGTTTGTTTTACTCCTGGCGAAAATTGTGCTAATCAGATAATTGATGCGATAAATAGAGCCGAAGAATCTGTACTAGTCCAAGCGTTTGAATTCACTTCTAGACCAATTGCAAGATCTTTAATTCAGGCTAAAGAGCGAGGTGTCAATGTAAAGGTTATTCTTGATGAGTCGCAAGTTCAATCGAAATACAGTGTTATCAATGAGCTATTTCAACAAAAAATCCCAATTTGGATCGACTATAAACCAGCTATAGCACACAGCAAGTTAATGATAATTGACAATCGAAAAATAATAACCGGTTCATTCAATTTCACTTACTCCGCTGAATCAAGAAATGCTGAAAATCTACTTATCATTGAGAATAATGACTCATTGGTTAAGCAATACGTAAAAAACTGGAAGAATCGTCAATCGCAATCCAGGCTCTATCAACCTGTATAAAGAGTAATTATTTTAATTTACTACTAAAAACCTGCATTTTAAACTCATCAAGTTCTTCAGAAAGACTTTTGACTCTCTCTTCCAAACGATATACTGTTACGATTAATCCGTTATTCTGCTCTATAAATTTATCATGAATGTGAACCCTTAAATCGAGCTTGGCCAGCCACCATATAAGTGCTACGGTCTGTAGTGCCATAGTAATTATTACTGCTAATGGGATTTTTTGGTTTTGCATATAGAATGATTTGAATGTTCTGTTGGAAGCTTTTACTTAAAATTGTGGAACAATCCTAGACGTTACTTCCATAAGTTATACCGTTTTTCTGCTTTATAAAGTAGGTCTGTAGTTTCTCTGTAAGGCTTATTACTATTTTTATTGTTCCATAGCATTATGCTAGCTAAATCTCCTGGTGTTTTTTCTTCAAATTCCTTTACATTTGGATTTGCTCCTTTTCGTAGTAAGAATTTGACAATTTCTAAATTACCTTGCTCTGCAGCATAGTGTAAGGCTGTTCTTTTACTCTCATCACGTGTAGCACTAATATCAACTTTTTCTTTTGCTAGAAACTGAACAATTTCTAAACACCCCACTTTTGCAGCAGAATGTAATAATTCTACTCCCAAACCTCGAGTATCATGAATATCTACTGCCAGTTTCACTAAAAGTCTTACTATACTTGAGTCACAGTCTTCAACTGCGATTTCCAATATTTGTTTGTATTTATTAGAATGGGCAATTTTTTCATTCCTCATTGCAAATAAGGCAATAACAAATGAACATACAATAAAAATAACTATTACTAACATGATTATAGAAGCAACAAATTCTGCCCATGCTCCATCATTACAGTAATCTTTTTTTATCATATTCCTTGTAATGTTTTTACTTATATGTAGTAATTATTTATTAAAATTCCTCTAATAAATCTTGCCTTTCTTAATACCTAAGCTGCCATACCATCTACTCTGTAAAATTTATGCTCACTCAACATTCAAAGTTTTACGTTAATTACTCAAATTGAAAATTTCTATTCTAAATAGTACTCCTCTGGCCTGTAGCGTTTCTCTTCATCATAAAGCATGTCTATAATTTCTTTATAAGGTTTATCGCTACTTCTGTCACGCAATGATGTCATAACAGCTAGATTTCTTGGTTTTTTTCCGTCTCTTTCTTTTATGTTTGGGTTTGCTCCCTTTATCAATAAAAATTTAACAACTTCTAAATTACCTTGTTCTGCAGCATAGTGCAAGGCCGTCCTTTTATCACTATCGCATACAGCATTAATATCGACTTTTTCTGCCATAAGCTGAACAACTTCTAAGCACCCTACTCTTGCAGCAGACTGTAATGATGTTACTCCTAAACTTCGAATGTCATGAATATCTACTACGTCTTTTACTAGGAGTGTTACTATCCTTAAGTTACAGTTTTCAACTGCAATTTTCAACGTTCCTTTGTAGTTATCAGCGTGACCAACTTCTTTATAATCTTCTGCAATGAAAGAAGTGACAATGACGCCTGCGATAAAAACAAATGTAATTAACAAGCATATTTCTTTCACAAGTTCTGCCCAGCCTGCATAATCAAAGGGATCCTTTTGTGACATACTACTTATGATATTTTGGATTACGTATAGTAATTGTTTATTAAGTTTCCCCTAATAAGCTTTACTTATTGCTGCTTCAATTGTAGTTTGATACCCTTTACTATCTAATATATGTTCTGCCCTATTAATTACCCATTCACCATCTACTGCTTGATTAAAGCCTATAAGATTAACCTTAGCTTCTGCAAAAATTCTAGGATTACCTGGCATTGTCATATTCAAACTTTCATTTTTACGCTTTAATTGTCTCAATTTGGCATTTGCTGCACTCAGTGCTAACTCTGCACTTGGATAAATCGTTTGTATAGCATAAATTGGTTCACCACTACCAGCTGTTTCTGATAGGGCTTCTCCTTTTTCATAGCTATGCCACTTTGCCACCACTGAATTATACTTATCACGTATAGTAAAATGCACTTTCCAGTTGATTGTGTCTTGAGGTCTAATAGTCGTTGTTCCTAAAGCTTTTCCAGTTGCCGATTTTGCCATACCTTTTGGAATAAATAATATAAATCCTCCTGCTGGTTTTGCTATTGCTTCACGTTCTTCTGCTATCCTAGTTAATAAATTTATGTCACTCTCATCAGTTTGGCTAGCATGCAGTATCATTACATTTTTAAATTCCTCAGCAACTTTATACTTATACCCATGTTTCTGTGCTATTTCTTTCACTAAGTTTTCTAGAGTAATTTGGTGCCATTCTCTGAATACTTTCTTCTTCAGTGATGTATTTAAATTTGTTCCATGAGCTTTGATTAAAAGAGTTTTAGGTGGACTTTGTACTGTAATTTCACTTACTGTATATATACCCATTGGAAAGACTCCGGTTTCTCTATAACCTAGAGCAATTTTCAATTCTTTTGGAACATCTATGTCTTCTTTTATATAATTAACACACACTTCAGCTACATCATCTACTATTCCTGATCCGTCAGTCAATCTTATCGACACTACATTGTCTCTTATGCCTTCAATGCTAAATTCTGGCTTCATTTATTCCCACATTTTTAAAATAGATTTTTCCAATGGCTCCTCAATTACAGGCAATTTAATCTTCAGCCCTGCAGGCAAAAAGCTCCCATACTCGGCTAAACCTGGATTGAATTCAAGCACTAGTTCTACTACTCCATTTGTAAATCCATAATGTCTCCAGCATATGTAATCTAACATCTCGTTTTGTTTTGTAGTGTAATATGTTGTCATGAATACTTTTTTAAACTTAAACTAAATTCAACTTTTTTTGGTAGCCCACAAGGAAGAAGTGATGTCTGTTTTTCCTCTAATCGCACAATTACAAATCTTCCTAAAACATTACCTACACTATTAACTAAAGTATGAGGAATCTTATCTTTTGCTGCTTCTTTCATATTCTTTAATTGATCTAAACTATTGAGATTATGAGGATAAATAACCACTTCCAAGTCTATATTCTCTACTCCTTGTCCAATATTTTGTAGTAATGGCATTCCATCAATACATTCGACTACGCTCCAACGGTTTTCTTTGCTATGCCTTAGAGTTATTGGGGAAAATTTATATGAACCGAAGGATAACATTAATAAATTGGTTCAATGGTATCAAACAGAACATCACGTGATTGTTCTCTTATCCTTCTTATCACTTCATCAGCAAGGCTACGAATATCCTGATGTGGCTCTGCTTTAATACTGATATTATAATTGTTAGTAATGTACTGGATTTGATTTGTTTTGCTTTCATCTACATACTTTCTTGGTTCACTTGGAATTTCTGCTTTACTTTCTGCTAATTCTTCACTGATACTTTTTCCCAATATTCCTATGCTACCACTACCAATTTGAGCACCATGTGAAACACTATTTTCAGCAGGAACTTCAGGTATCATAGCAATCTTCAGAGTATTTTCGCTTTCAAGCTCCTTGAGCCCAAAGATTTTGCCATATATACCACCAATCCATTTGAAAAGCTCTCCTATAGGCTTAATAATTGATTTAATATAATCCCAAATATTCGAGAAAAAGTCCTTCACCTTTTGCCAGTTAGCGATGACAAGTGCTGCACCAACTGATAGTACAGCAACAACAGCTCCTACGGGATTACTCATCATTGCCGCTGTTAATACTCTAAAGCCCGTAACTACTGCAGGAAGTATTGTTGTTGATAGCCACATTAGCGCTGGTCCAAGCTGTCCGTACAAAATAGCTTTTAAAGTTAAAGCAGCTCCTTGAAACAAAGCTAATGCATAACCTCCACTCACCGCCACAATCTTGAAGAGAATACAAGCTGAAATGATACCCATAATTCCACCAGTAATAATTGGACACTTTTCTGCAAACCAAGCTAAAGGCGTGGTTACATATCTTAGAGCACTACTTACCAAATTTAAACCAGGTAGCATGACTGAACCCAAGTTCATACCAACTTCGGCTATTGAATTTTTAAGTAGTTGTAATTTTTTTGCTGAAGTCTCTATACGATCTTTATATTCTTTGTCTAACGATTTTTCACGTTCTTTTTTGTCAGCTAATAAATCTAACGCTTTTTTATATTCTTGTATGTTTTCAACTATTAGTGCTATATCATCTTGAGATCCAGAACCAAAGAGTCTTAAAAGAATATCAGAACGCTGATGCTTATCTACTTTTCCTAAAGTTTCAAAAAGATTTAGCAGTGTCCCTTGAGCATCCTTCTTGATATTTTCCTCAAATTCTTCCACATCTAGCCCTATTTCTTCCAATGCTTCTCTAAAATCATCTCCTTGTTCTCTAACAGTTTGAAGTTTGCCAAGCATATCAGTTATTACTCCTGCTGCTTTTTTTGGTTGTTTTCCCAAACTAATGAAAGCATTTACTAATCCAGCTGTCTGGTCAATATCTAACCCAAACTGTTTTGCAGCACCTCCAGCTACAGTCATTGCTAACATCATATCCTTCGCATCAACAGTAGTATTACTTGCAAGGTGATTTAGCGTGTCTCCCAGTTCCTCCATCTTATCAGCTCCAATTCCATAAATATTGGAAAGTTTGCTAACAGCACTTCCTATTTCTTCTGCTGTCATACCAAAATTTACTGCCATCTTAGCTACTGATTTTGTAAATTGAGTGATCCCTTCCTTTGAGAAACGAAGTCTTCCACCACTTGTAGCAATTTTAGCCAACTCTGCAGCTGACAGCGGTATTTCACGGGATAATTTCTTTAAATCCTGCCCAAGTTCCATAATTTCATTATCGGCAAATTTTACCACTGCCTTAATATCGGCCATAACAGATTCAAAATCAATTGCAATTTTAATTGGAGCTGCAAGTGTAAATGCCAACCCTATAGTCTCAATTACTTGTGATTTGTAATGTGTTTTTTTTGCTAAGAGACTTTGCTGTTGACCTATTATAGATCCCAGTTTGCTGTATTTACCTTTCAGAGTTTCAATAGATGAACCAAGTTTATTTTGATCCTTTACCAAAGATTTAATATCTTTTCCACTTTTTCTTACTTCTTCATTTAATGTGCGCAGTGCATCTCTCTTTTTTACATAAGCTTCTTTTGCCTTTGTTGCTGAAGCTTTAAGTTCATCAAATTCAGCTTTTAAGGCTTTGTTTGGCCCTTTTTTTTCTTTCTTCTCTTTGGCAATTGCTACAGCTGTGTCTTTAACTTTCTTCTCTAGATTTTTCCAATTCTTCATGGTTTCAAGAGCTTCATGATTCAGTTGTTTGAACTTAGATACTGATTTCATTGATGAATCAAGTTGCCTTATACTATCACCAAGACCAGCAAGCTTAGCTGCACTACCTTTCATTGTACTATTAAAGCTACCGTCTAATGCGGCACCTATTTTTATAGAAAGCATTGACATTTTTTTCTTACTCCTTTACTTATTTTTAGCCATAGTGAAAACTCTTCTATATCCATGTTAATAACTTGCTCAATTCCACTGTTTGAAGCAGAACTAAGCATAAAAACATCTAGCCTTAAGCTTTCTGTTCTAAAGGTGACAAAAAATCTTTCAGCACCTTTTGTACTTTTACATAGTCAGCTATCTCTAATTCTTCAATTGCTTCTTTTGGCACAGATACTAGATTGGCAATTAAAGCTACTTCTTTTAAGGCTTCACCTTCTATGCGGTCAATAGCCAACAAATCTCTGACTTTTGGTTTTCGCATAGATAATTCTGAAATAGCAATACCATTAATTGTAATTGGTTCTGTAAGTGTAATTGTTTGCATAAATTCTCCTTTAATTGTTAATATTTTAAATGTAGTTTTATATTCCTAGAATCGTCTGTAACAAAGCCATCTGATCAACACCGTTAATTCTTCGAATCATATTTTCAGCATCAATTTCGATAAGCTCTTTGTCACCAATGGTGAGTTTATAATAGTGAGCAGCTACACTACATTTAAGAGTGGCTTTCTCGCCAGGTTTCCAACTACCAAAGTCAAATTCCTTGAATATTCCCCTGAGATTAATGATTACTCCTTCGATATCATTGATACCGCTGCCTTGAAGACCACCTCGAAGTGTGAGAGATACTGAGTTCCCATCTATAAGACCAAATAATCTAAAAAGCTCTGTATCATATTCAGAAAAAGTAAACTCTGCTTCCAATTTCTCCATTCCCATATCAATATTTATTGGAATATCCATACCACCAGCACGATACTCTTCTGTTTTTATGGTAAGCTTTGGTAGAGTTATTTCATCAATTTTTCCCGCATAGCCTCGACCATCGACGAATACATTAAAGTTCTTTAAAATTTTTGGTAGCATTTTTTTCTCCGATTTTAATATTAAGAATTTTATTTAAAAGTCACTTTTAAAGTATTGTATTACTTGTTAAATGAGATCTAAAGGTAATCTGTTCAGCAGGATATGGTGGGGTAAATTCAAAATCAAAAAACACTTTTCCACTTGCAATATTTGCTGGAGTATTGAGTTCTGGAGCTGCATAGCATTTACCACTCAAGATTGCTCCCTGTGCTTGCAGGTGTGCCAGATAGGAATTTACACTTTCAATTACGTCGTCCATGTAGGTCTTGGTAATATTGCGATCAACTGCCCATAGATGCGCTCTGAGTAGGCTATCGTTAATTAAATCAGCAGTACGTCTGACTGATAGAAAAGCCCATTTTGAATCACTAGAGCAGGTTCTATTTCCCCATAAACGATAGCCCTTTTGATGAATAATTGTTGCTACTTCATTTTCATTTAAGTGATTTGCTCTGCAGTTTGAGTCACCTAAAGTAAAATCAACTGGACGGCTAGTTCCAACAATACCATTAATCTCTTGATTTGACGGTGACCACCAAAAACCATGTTCATTGTCTGTTTTAGCAATTAACCCTGCAACAAATGGACTTGGTGGCAATATCTCTTCCTTTCCATCAACGAACACTTTCACCCATGGATCAACAATGTATACTCTGCTGCTGCCAGCACTTTTTCTCCATTTGATTGCTTCTTCATCATTGGTATTTGGTCCATCGGCAACTATTATGCTTCTCAGCTTCTCTGCTATAGGAATTAGAGCGCTAACCACTGGGTTTTTGCCATCTTCAGCCAATTGATGCGTAAAATGAGGTGCAATAAGTATTCTTGGGGCAACATGTATTATACTCTCACTGCTGAGGAATGCTTGAATCCCTTTATAATCGCCAGTTTCTTCATCAACTCCACCAATAATATTTTTAACTGTTTCACCTTCTCTCAATGTTTGGTCAGCATTTTCACTCTCTTGAGCACGAATCACTACAACTGTCGCACCAATTTGTGAGAAGATTGAGCTTATTGCAGATGGAAGAGTTCCTTTTTTACCAAGTTTTGCTGCTTCCTTTAGGCTTCCCGCTATAAGAACTGGTTTATTTAGTGGAAATTTTTCTGCGTCACTATCTGGTGCTGTACCAATAACACCAATTACTGATGATTTACTTGTTCTAATTGTTTTTGGTCCTGAAGTTACTTCAATAACATTCACACCGTGGAGAAATTTTTCTGTCATATCATTATAGATTAATTTTTATTTCTTGTTAAAAGTAGTTTTGTTGTTTAGCTATTTATAATTTGCTAATGAATCTTCCATATGCTCTTTTAAATCGTTAAGAAACTCTTGTAGTTCTTTCTCACTTTTCACTTCCTTAATTTTTTTCTTAGCAAGGTCTTCTATCTCCTCACATTTAGCTATTGCTTTTACTGCTTTCTGTGCTTTACCTTGAATGAGTTTTGCCATTTCAATGATTGTTATGCCACGTACTCTTGCTAAAGGATCGATAATTTCTACGTCTTTACTATTCAATTGCTGTTTTGCTTCTTCAGCTACTAAAATCTTCTCTGCCGCTTTTGTCTGTATCTGATATGATTTAGCTTTCTGATGAGAAGATCCTGAGTATTTGTAAGTATAATTATCAAAATAAAAACGAATACTATCAAGTGCACACAGCTTTGCATTATCCAGTAGATCTTTTTGAATATCTTCAACACTACGCTCAACAATTTCTCCTCCCTCTGTTAAACAATAACGTTTTTGCCAGTCAAAATTCTTGGGTAGCTCATACCATCCTTCTCCCTGTGGGATTGTTGTAATTTCTACTTGTTTACCGTTTTCAAAGCGCATATACATATTGTCCTCCAGTTTTTACTGCCAAATTTGATAAGTATATTGTAATCCTGGACACTGCGAAGCTCTCAAGGTTCTTTCTATATCGACTTCTAGTCCTGTTGTTAAAAAATTGCTGCGAAAGTTATATATTCCCCATTGCATGAATTGAACGTAGTAGCTGTAGGTGTTTTCATTATAATATGGTGATGTATAGAGTAATACTGCTACCGTTTTTCCTGCTGGAATTTTTATATTTTCTGATTTACTATAACTTGAATTAGAAGATGAATAGCCATGTATAGTTGTCCAAGCAATTGATGAGATTTTTGACTTATTAATATTGCTTTCATTAGGTGTACCTACAAATAGTCCTGCTCCTTCATATCCTGAACTCCAATATGATGTAGCTACAAAGTTTATTGCTCTTGTTATATCGCTACTTGTGGTATTCTTTACAAATATTACACCCAGTAGTGCGTAAGGATATTGATACATATTTGTAGTATAACCCCTACGTAAATAGGACTCTCTATAAATAAACGTTCCTTTGCTACCTTGTAGGTTATATATACAAGGTGGTTTATAGAATCCAACATAACTTGTATCATAGGTATGCGCACCTGTAAGCAAACAAAACATATTATTAGTTTTCGCTATGTCATTGTACCATTGTCCTAACTCGCTTGTGAAATGACCATGACCCCAACTATAATCATTATGTCTACTCAATATTCCAAATAGAAAAGGTAGTGATCCGGACTGGATAACCGCTCGGGGTTGTATTTCCTTCATTATTGAAGAACCTTTTGGAAGGTCATTAATAGCTTTAAGTGTGTTTTTTATATTACCAAGATCACTAGCACTATTAATTGCAGCAATATTTGCATCTTTTCTCGTATCAAGTAATGATAAATTTGACACACCTTTTTCATCTATCTTTTTTAACGATTGTTTCTCTGACTCAGAAATAGCTCCTAAAGCACTGGTTTTACTGGTATCAAGCTTAGCTAAATAACTTGTTGCACTATCCAAGAGTTCTTTTAATTTTACGTCAGTCATCTGTACAATATCAAACACAGTACTTTGCCCTGCTATAGATTCAAGTGCTTTAGCTAAATATGCTATCTTATCAGGTGTTGCCTCTACTGATAAATCTTTGATCCTTTGATGTAGCGCATATACTACTTCTTTAGCAATAGTCATCTTTGATTACTCCATAAATTTAAAAAAGTCTCAAAACTAAATCGTTCAAATGTATTTTTAAGGTTAATGTGTTCATTTTTTCTTTCACTTATATCCTCATCTACTTTCTCAATAGTTGTGCGGATACGAACCACGTCCTTAGAAGCAATGTTATCTGGGTGTGGTAAAAGATATCCTCGCTTTGTTCTATCTTCTGGCATTTTATGTGATAATAACTCTTAAATTTTTAACTTTAGGGCGATATTGAACAGTACCACTTAGGACAAGTTTCACTCTGGTTTCATTGGCATTAAAGTTCGTCAATGTATGAGTTCTCTCCACCCAATTTTCACCTATAGGTTTGCCTGTTGTTAAATTAACTAACTGCCATTCTTTCTTTTCAGCATTTTTTTGCACATACGCTTTAACATCTGCAGTACCAGGAATAATAGAATCATAAGTAATAGTGATTTTAGTGTTTGATCCCGCTGAAATACTTCTAGTTACGTAATCTGCCGACTCTGAAATATTCCCAAGTACTAACTGCAATCCTGGATAAAGGACAGGACTTCTTTCTTCTGACCCTTTGAAAGCTACTTTCACTGTTAATTCGCCACTTATTCTTGAACGTAGTGCCAATGGAAGGTTGTCAGATAGGTGGTACTCTTCTCCTTGCTTTTCTGTTAAGATAAACTCAGCATTAGTGTCAAAGGCTACTTTTTCAACGTTTACCAGAGCAATTAAGTCCGAAGTATTATTTGCTTTAACACTGCCAAGATTAATCGTGGTGGAATTTTCAGTAAACTTTGCGGCAAGTAACCGAAAGGTTAAATCTAAATTTTGATGAGGAGTCCATGTGCTTGCATTGCTTGATGAAAGTAATACTCCAACTTGGTACGGTTGACTTGTAACCCATCTGCTATTTACCGAATCATATTTTCCCAGCTCTGCTATTTTGACTGCAGTATCGCTATCATCGGTAAGTAAAACTAAAGCATATTCTTGCCCTGCTTCACAAAAGACAGGGGACCAAACAACACGTGTTGCTGTACCGTTTATATTAATGCTCTCTGGCTCAACAAAACTCTCAGCAATAACAGTATGTGAAGGAACACCCATAACTGTTTCACGAACCTGTACAGCAACACGTTTTGAGCCTTTATTTGTAAACCATAGATCAATTCCTCCTATATGTCTACTTTCATTTAAGGTAAATGTTTGTGCTAAAGGATCAACCCGTTTTGTGGCAATAACTCTTCTTCTCTCTTCTATGGTAATAGTTTTTTTACCAGTATAAGTCGCTTCACCATAGCTTCCTTTATCACCGAAGAACTGGACTAATTTAGTACCAGCAGGGATATTGGCAGGAATTTTCAATTTTCCTTTTATTTTTCCTCTATTGTCAGCAATAAATGTTGTGCTCATATTTTTTTTCTAAATATTTTTTACACCTGAGGTTGAACATAAATTCCATCAAATTTCAGCTCTTTCAGTTTTTCACCAGCTATAAAACCTTCAATTTCAAAATTCTGAGTAACTTCTCTCATAAACTCTTCCTCTTTTGTCTTACTTGATAAAAGTTCGGAATCTTCTGAAGTAGCAAACTCTCTTGTTACCGAGCTAGACCAATTAGTTTTTACTTCTGTAGAGTGGTCTATATTTTTGTTAATGGTAACTTTTGCCGGTATAGGATCAAAAGCTTGATAAGGGTTAATTTTCATATCTTTGGTTTGCAAAAGCTGATCCAGTACTGGCTCAAGTTCATATGGAAGTAATTGAGGTTTGGTGCTTTTATCAACATCAACAACCGTAACATTAATTGGCAGAGTTAGTTCTTTATTTACAATTGCTGCAGTCTGTTTTATTCCTTGGTCACGCATATCATCATCGAAAAATGGATCAACGAACATGCCTTTTTTACTTGTAGAATCTCTTGAATTTGCATCATTTTTAAGACGCTCCTGTGCTACTAGAGAGTAGAGATCACTAATTCCTTTTTTCATCTTTTCTAAATCATTCATTGGCACAGCGTGAATGGCATTGTTTATCACTTCTGGCTTTTCATCTTTTTTCCATTTTTGATAAACATAGCTAAGCGCAAGCTGCCCAGAAGGTGCTTTTGGAATGGATGGCCGCCAAGGGTGAGCTATGCCTTTTATTCTTCTTACCGCTCCTTTGCTATCAATGGTAATTAAATCATAACGCGGCATTTTCCATGTATAATCAACCAATACCATTGTGCCATCAACTGCTCCTCTTATTTTACCTCCTTCTTCACTTAAATCTTCAGGAGTTGTGTGAGCTCTTGCTCTATAGGTTATTTCATAACTGCTTCCTGGTGCTGGTTCTTTTCCAGGTAATGACCAATCAACAACACCTGCATGCAATTTGTACTCTGCACTATTTTCATAGATGATATTACCTTGTTTAATTTGAATAATTTCAAGTACTGATGAATCTGGTATTGGATCTTTTACTCCAGAATATGAACCATGAGTCATTGTGATGGTTCTTTGCAGAGTAATATCCACTCTCTTAATTTCGCTAACCGGAGAATCATTAACTTTTAATTCCATTACTCTTTGGCTATTACCTTGAAAGTTATGTGATTCTGATACAACTGTTTTTATATCTGGATCTTCGTCAAAATAAACTCTTAAGCTGTGAGGTAATTCAATTTCATAGCCATCCACATGAGCTTTACCTTCATTCACTACAAATACTTGTTTCTTTTGGCCTTCTTTTTCCTCTTTTTGCAAAAACATCACTTCTAAGCCATTTACCACGTAAGAACCATTAGCTTCTCTGTCATATCGAGCAAGAGCAGTAGTAACTAAATTGGCCTGAGGTGGAGCAGAATGCTGAATCAATACTCCATTTTCAATGTTATAAATTGGATAAAATTCTCCGTTTATAGAGCTAGCAGTAATTCCTTCTGCCTGAAAACCCCAAATAATGTTAGCTTTAAGTCTTGCTGATCCAACCTCCTGATAGTTTCTTGTACCAACTGCAGGATCACGAAGCGTTGGATCTTCTAACTCTGTAATCGTGGATTCAAGGTAATAAACGCCAATACGTACAGTCATGTTCGTTGGGATAGTAAATTCTGCCTTCTCTACATCTCTGACACATCCACGGAGATAGATTTTTCCAGTTTCAAGTGTGGTTTTACCAGTCTCAAGGTCTATAATACAATCGCTTCCCGCAATAACATCACCATCTTTAAATACTGCATCTCCAACACTTTGTAATTTTGAAAGAGCATAATCTTGCAATTCATTAAGCTCTGCAGATTGAAGTCCTCTACCAGCCAAGAATAAGCTTCTTTCATACTTTTTATCAGGATTGAAGCGGTTATAATAACTATTTAATGTCATTTTTTATTTAAGAAGTTAATTAAAGTTTTTAATTCAAAATGTTACTACAAAAGAAAATGTTTCGCGGGTTGCGGCTGTTCTGATAAGTGGAACTGTGTGTTCTAGTACTAATAAAATTCCATGATCTTCAATATCCTGTGGTTCAAAATATCTTTGTCCTTCAGGCAATTCTTTTTTCACCCTTGTACCAACCATAACTCCAAGCTCTCGTATCACTTGATTTGCTGCGTCCGTGAAATCGAAGGTGAATTTAAGGTACAAATTATTGGTTGGTACAGTAGAAGGCTTAAACCTGCCAGAGGGAGTAATTAGCTCGCCATTTTCATCACCTGTGCAGAAAAGTACCTCATCAACAACGCGACGTCCAACTTCCTTTAATAGCTTTGTAGAAGTTATAGTTTCTGGTGGTGTGCTTTGAATGTACTCTATATTCACTACGTCATTTTCCGGAGCTGAGCTATTTTCCACTCGTTTAATTATACCAGTATTACTATCAACTGTATAATCTACGCTTGACTGATAAGTTGTCTGCCCTTTAAGAACCTTTACATCTTTAATTGGGTAGTGTTCAAGCTGAATTTCGCCCTGAGCAATGACTTTCTCGATTTTATGGCTACTTTCCCAACTTGAATTACCACTACCCCAAGCAAGATGAATACTCTGCTCTTTTATGCTAGCAGCAATAGCAGCTCTACCTGATTGAGTTAGGATTGACATTTGTACCTTGAAAAAAGTGTTTAAGTATTAGATGAAGAAGTTCTCCAAATCTCCTCACTACCTGGCACAACTTCATCGTTTTTAAGCCGCTCATCAGCGATTTTAGAGAAATACTTATCTTCCCTGGTTTCTAGGGCTTCAAAAACCAATTTCCTTATTAATTTTGGAATAGTTTTATTTTGATGCTCCGCTATATACTTCAAGAAATCGGCAGTCTTTTTGCCAAAGCTCACCGTAAATTCAATAGCCATTCTTTTCTCCCTTGTTGGAATGCATGCCCCTTACTTAATATATACATTTTTTATTGTCGTATATTTGAATGGAAAAATTTTTTTATTGCACTGTTGATCAACTATGTTAAAGATTATAATGCATCATGTTAAAAATGACATATGGCTAGTCTTTATCCAAATAGAGAATTCTGGGAAAGCAGTCTGGAAATGCATGTAGATCATTGGCAGAACAGTTTTCAAAGTGAAGAAATACGTAAAAATTGGCTTTATTCTCTCCATGGTAGGCAGTTAGACGTTATTTTCCAATATCACTTTCAAGATCTCGCTCTTCAGAAGCATGCAGTTCAACAACAACGTAAAATGCTTATAGACTGTTCAGAACTTTTACTGAATTACTATTTATTAAGTCATTTGAGCCACTCAAAGCTTGAGTCTGCTGTTGTTGAAGTAGCATGCTTTAATTTAGATAAGGAGTTAATTGAGAAGTTTCTATGTAAAAATAACAAGCATGATAAAAAGTCTCTGATTTTTGTTTTATTTCATACCAACCCAGAGTTAATTAAGGATGTTTTTCACTTTGATAGAATACAAAAGAAAGGCTTTTCATCTTTTATTCTGCAAAGTCCTCCAAGACAGATGAAAATTCCATTTAAAAATTTTCTGTCAAAGGAAGTAGTTCATGAACTACTACAAGGATATGATACTGAGAAGGATGATGGCTTTGAAACTGAGTTACAAGGCTTTTTCTATCATCAAGATCGTATCTATGTACTAATACGTCGTGCAAGTGATAAAGACTTACTTTTTAATTCAAACCGTATAATTCATGGGTATAGACCAGATTGGATTATTTTTGACTTCTCATTACATGGCAACCAGGTAAATCTATCTGCTAAAAACTTTAATGAAAGCCTCAAAATAGCTAACAGCATCACAAGTAGATATTTTGAAACTGAGTGCTTATTTGCCAGTATGAAAGATCACAATAGTGCACTTCTTATTACAGCATTTTTGCAATCTTCCATAGGAGGTGCTGACCCTAACATTTGTCCATTTGAAGTAAAGTTTCGCTCAACTCATCTTAAGAAAGACACTTACTTAGTCATGGTAACAAACCCAGTTAATTCAATTGCTCAGGAATTACAAATATTAAAGTTAACACTTCAGCAAGATAATTCTTTTGTTGAATCTATTCGTATTATGTTTCAACATAAGAAAATTACGTTATTTTTTAAAAAGAATCAACATGACCCAAATTATATAATCGTTTATTATTCAGAACACGTACTCAATAAAAAAGAACGTGAAAGTTTTAAGTTATTAATGAAGGAAACCTATGGCCTTACAATTCTCCCAAAAGCAAGTTGCTGCAAATATTCTGGGATCTAGTGATTCTTGGATTGATCCGCAAAGTGATTATTTGAAAACAGCAGCATATTTGGCTGGGCTAGGTTTTATCAGACTAAAAGAAGTTTATTTTGTCATCTGTGCTCGTGAAGAAGACCATCTTGATTGGCCACATGTATTTTATTCAGACTGTAGTAATGAAATTCCCATTAATCTAGACTTTGACGAAGAGTGCGATGATATGCTTTGTGAGGATTGTTGTCGTTATATTTTGCCAAATACCCATCAAAAGAAAAGGTTTCATCTTCTATCAGCTAACCTTAACTTAGAAAAGATTGCAGATTGGTTTGAAAATTTACTACGCACCTCACAACTAATCTGGAGAAAAGCAGCAGAAGGAATTTATCATGTCAGTTGTCATGACAATATTGTAAGTATTATTGTTCTTGATCTTTGTACTGATCCAGTGCACCTGACTATAGATAAGCTCAGAATTCAGCCAACAGTTTTAATTGATGTCAGAGAAAGAATACCGGATTTGCCACTTGCTTTGCCCATTGTAAAAATGACAGATCTTTTTTGTGAGCATAAAACTTTAAATGAAATACTTTCTGACGCAGTTAATAAAGGAGTGCCAGAGTTGATCACCAATACTTCCTCTCAAATTTTCCCTATTATTTCACTAAAAGAGACAAAACCTGCATTACCAAAAAAAGCTCTACAGCTACAGTTTACTGGTGGTGTAGTTTATATCAATGATATTGAAGTAGTAAATAAACGAGCTAAATTATGCATTAGTATTTTTGATGTTTTATTTAAGCAGTTTCTTCATGACTTTAGTAACGATGTGCCGAAAGAAGAGCATAAACCACTTAGCATCGAAAAAATAGCAGAGCGATTAAATTTTCATGCCGAAATTACAGATTTAGAGCAACAGATAAGGTATCCTATTAATAAAATGCAAAGAACAATAAAAGAAAAACTAGCCAACCAACTAGGATTAGGTATTGAACGTGAGGATGTTATTCAAACCATTGGTTGGCCAGAATTAGCTTGTAAAGAGTATGGTTATCGTCTTAATCCTTTCACGCTGACATTAAAAAAGTAAATTTTCTACCCTTGCTTGTTCACTTATTTCTCTCTCTAGATTTGCAATTTGTGTTTCTATTTCAGAAGCCACCTCAGATATAGCTCTTTTGCAACTTAATGGAGTGTTTTTATTTTCTAAATCACTTTGAAGTTTAGCCCTATCTGCCTTAAGCAAATCCCTACACCTACATAACTCCCTTAAACGGTGAAATTTATCTGGAACATTCGGGTGCCAAAGTGCTGGCTTGTTAGCAACACAGAACTTTGCTATCATCAGAGGATAGGTTTTTCTGCTTTTGGGCAGTTCATATTCATCAAATTCTTTAGGATTTACCATACTAACGCTGTGTCCCAATTCATACATAAAATAAGCTAAATCTTCACAACGCCAGTTAGTTGCATCAAGACACAAATGTATCTGTTTTGCTCCATACTCATTACACCAAGACATAAGCTCTGAAAAGCCTTCTTGATCGTTTTTAAAAGCTCTATGTCGTCTCTTGCCATTCACCACCAGACAAACATCGACCTTCTTTTTAAAAGTATCTACTCCTAAAACAGCATTCTTTTGCATACTAAATACCGTAAGCTTGTGAACACCAACTGCCATTAGCCTTACTGATAAACTTTGTCGGTAAGGATTGACCATTCTTCGACTCAAACACTAATTGACGAACATTTTCTTCTGCAATTGGTTTTAACATGAGCATACCAGAAGTATAAACATTTCTCAAACTGCTCGCACCACTTAAGCTCTGAAAAGGATTTTCTTTAGGAAGCTTTTTGTTGATATTGTGAGTTAAAATGACACCTGCATTTGGATTAATCGTAGAACGTAACCTTTCAACTTTTTCTTGCAAAAAGGCATACATAATATCATTGTCATTTTCATTTCTATAATTAAAGACGTTGCGTAAAGAGTCAATCACAATAATATCTACCTCTGCTGGGTTGAAAAATTGTTTTACGGTATTGTAGACCTTATTGATATTGTTCTCATCAAGTAGTAAATTATTACCAGATGTAATAGCAAGGTTATTTTCAACTAATCTTAAAAGTTTGTGGTCAATCTTAATTTGCTGTAGCCTCTCACGCATATAGTGGTAACCAACATCAGTTTGTAGGTAAAAGATTTTCAGAGGTTTTGTTGGTACCATATCAAAAAATGAAACACCTGCTGACATATGTGCAAGCCAAGAGAGCAAAAAGTCAGTTTTTCCAACTTTAGGAGTTCCACCAAATACCAATAATCCTCCTGGAGTTAAGATTCTTGGGAAAATTATATCTCTTGGTATTGGTGATTTATCACTTAAATACTGTTTAATAGAAAAAGCAGATATGTTGTCCTTAACTACTGCATTATTTGATGTTAGTAATTGGTTTATATCTATTCCTTCTACAATAGCATCAAGTACATTCCACCCATCTTTCTTACCTTCAGGAATGTTTAAAATAGAGCATGTGATATTGCCAAGTTTATTAGCTATTCTATCAGCATGCTGTTTTCCTACTTCATTATTGTCTGGCCAAATAATAACGTGCTTTCCATTTAAGGGTGAAAAATCTGTTTCATCAATTGACTCATTGGCACCAAACATAACAGTTGTGGCAGTAATACCCTGATGAGTTAGCTTTTTAGCACACTTTTCACCTTTAACAACTACTACTCTTTCTGATTCTATGATTTCAGGAATATTGAAGAGCGGTTTTGTGAATGTAATATTGCTACTTTGTGTTTTAGAGCTCCAAGCATAGTAACAGGTTTCAGAGCTCCAATAAGCATTGTAGGAGTAGACATGAATAGTATCTTTTCCGCTCTCATTAAAATAGATAAATGTTTCAGCATTTAGCCACTCTAATATTGAGCTAACCACTTTAGGAAGTTTAGTTTCACCGGTTATCAAAGCCCATAAGTTGATAATATCTCCACTTTTGCCCGTAACCAAACTAGACCAATTTCCTGCTTTCATATCAACTATAATTTGATCCTTCTCTACATCAGCAATGCAAAGTTTCTTTTTATAAAATTTCCCATTTGGTAGAAGGTGAGAAAGACACGGCTTAATGTTATGAAGTAATAACGATCTAATGCCTAAAACGTGCTCAGAATCTTTCCACAAGAAGTTTTCTGTAATGTTCCAAAAATCCATATAACCTCCATTTTGTTCTAGGCTCTGTGAACAAAATTTCGTTGTGAAAGAATAAGATGGGAAAAAGGATATAAAAAAGGAGGAGAAAGTGGTAGTTTAACCCAATTAAGCAATAAAAAAGGAGAAACTACCGAATGGAATATTACATACAAGAAACAAAATGGGAACAAATTTTTGCATTTTTGAAAAGTGTGAAAGGTATACACAGCAAAGATGAAACGCAACTGAGAAGGTTCGTGGAAGCAGTCTGGTACATGGTCCGAAGTGGTTGCCAGTGGCGTCTTTTAGGAGAAATATATGGTAATTACAGGAGTATACACAGGAGGTTTAAAAAGTGGTGCGAAAAGGGAATTTGGGAAAAGCTATTTAAATATACACAAGATCCAGATTTAGAGGTGCACATGATAGATGGCACAATCGTTCGAGCGCATGCTTGTTCGGCTGGATACAAGAAGGATTCTGGAGCTCAAGAGGCATTGGGACGCAGTAAAGGTGGCTTTACAACAAAAATTCATGCACTTGTCGATGCTCTTGGAAATCCGTTAAAATTTACGCTTACTGCCGGTCAAAGACATGATATTACACAGGCTGAAGCGTTAACAGACAATGTCTATAACTCTATTGTAGTAGCAGATAAGGGCTATGACAGTAACGCATTTATTGGCAGCCTTGAAAGCAAGGGATGTGAGGTCACCATTCCACCAAAAAGGAATCGAAAAGTGCAAAGAGATTATGATAAACATGTTTATAAAGAGCGGCATTTGATCGAGTGTTTTTTCGGTAAAATCAAAAATTTTCGACGGATTTTTTCGAGGTTCGACAAGACTGCTATAGTGTTTATGGGCTTTTTGAACTTTGTTGGTGCACTTATATGGCTACTCTAAAATTTTGTTCACAGAGCCTAAAATTTCTTGAAAATCTTTTTTGAAAAACAAGCTCACAAATTCCAATTAATGGTTGAAGCTCCCTTTATGAAACTTGCATAACTACCATGTTCTGGAGTAATAACCGAAGCTATCTTATTCTTTTCACCATATATGTTAGTTTCGACACCGATTTTCACTACACACTGCAGCCCATTTAGCTCTGAAATAGACTTAATTTTACGGGCAAAGTTTGCTTCTTTACGATCATCATGAGGATAGATATTACGGGCTGACTCTAAAATACTCCTGATCATAGAGCGGCCCATTTTTCCCCAAATATCTTCTCCTTTCTCGTTTAATTTACTTCCTTGAATACCAAAAATTTGATAGACCTTGCGTCTTGCATATGGACCTTCTATCACAGTAAATTCGAGGTTTACGTATATGCTACCAGTATCTTTACTTTTTGTAAGTAATCCATTTGGTCCATAACCTCCAGGAAAAATCTTTACTGCTACTTTTGCTATAGTGCCAGCAGGTATTAAACTGATTCTTGGTTTTACATTATTAAAATTAGTTAAAAGATCTTGTCTCATAAAAATGCCCTCAAGTATGAAAAAATTGCTGATTTAGAAAGGTATCCAGTCATCTTCTTTCTGCGGTTTTTCCGGAGTAATGACCATAGCAATTCTATTCCTGTTTCCGTACCTACTATCAGCTTCAATGCCAACTTTTGCCGTAAATTCTAAACCGTTTAAATCAGCAATAGAGTTTAGCTTACGAGCAGCATTTGCTTGTTCTGAAGTGTCGCTTGAACTGATATTTCGGGCTGACTCTAAAATACTCCGAATCATAGAACGACCTGCCTCTCCCCAAGAGTCTTCTCCACCTTCTGCTTTGCCACTTTTAACGCCTATAATCTGAAAAATCTTACGTTTTGCATATGGACCTTCAGTGACAGTAAATTCAGCATTTAAATAAATACTGCCGGTAGAAAGGCTTCTAGTGAACCAATTTTCATATCCTCCTGGTTTAATTGCTATTTTAACTTTTACTATTGTACCTTTCGGTATTAAGCCGCTTTGAGGCTTAGCAGTATTAAAATCAGTGAAAAAATCTTGTAACATATAACTCTCCAATTAAATCAACTAAAACACATAAAAAATCACAAAAAGCTAGCTGTTCCATTGATCAACAAGGCGCCAGCAACCATTTACCTTATCAACAAGCTTATTTGGCACACGCTCACCATTACGAAGCTCAAATACTATCTGACGTACGCTGCTTTCTTCATCGTGAGAAAACATTACCATGCCAGTGCTGTAAAATCCTCGCAAAGATCCAGCCCCACTTAAACCCTGAAACGGATCTTCTTCGAGCATCTTTTTGGATAATTTTTTCGTATGATGGGTTAAAATAATACCAGCATCAGGGTTTATAGCGCTACGTAGCTTCTCAAGGGTTTTCTGCAAAAAGAATAACATAGCGCTATTATCATTTTCATTGCCATATTCACTGCTAAAGATATTTCGTAATGGGTCAATGGCCAAAATATCAGGTTTAAAACGTTCTTTGACAATTTCTTTTATGTAATTTATTTCTTCATGGCAAAATGATAAATGCACTTTTGGCGTAATTATTAGGTTATTGGCAGCTATTGCCAAAAGTTCTTCATCAAGTTGAAGACATTGCAAACGTTCCTTCATATATTCGTATTCAATTTCAGTTTGCATGTAGAAGATCTTCAAAGGCCTACTTGGCGTCATACCAAGAAATGGAGCTCCAGCAGCCATATGGATGAGCCAAGAAATCAAGAAGTCACTTTTACCTATTTTAGGTGGACCACCCATTACCAATAAACCTCTTTTTGTGAGAATTCTTGGTGAAATTAGATCTTCTGGTGTTGGTGATTGATCATTCAAGTACTCTTTCATGCTAAAGAAAGGAATCTTTTGACCAGTAGTTAAAAAGTCTTGTAACATCTGTAACCTCCAAAAGTTAGTTGTGTGCAGTAAATTGAGTAGAAGTAGAAAGGGCTTTAGTTTTGATTTTTGTAAGTAATTGACCTAAATGTGGTTCTTCAACCATATCAAGAGAGCCACTACGATCTTTAGCTGGGTATCCCCAATTGTTAATAGTATGGCAGACAAAGGAACGTTTCTCTGTACCATCTTCTTTTTTTATGGCAACCATGCTAATTACCTCATCAACTATTCCTGGTATTTCACTGGCAGTCTTAGCTCCTTCACATTGAGGCAGCCAAGTTGGACGATTGAAATCATCAAGATATTGTCCGAGAGTTCCAACTGTAACAATATCTTTGTTCGGAATGTGTTGAAACTGATTGAGCCAAGCCATCATCTCTTGAGCAAGTAATCCATAAGCAGCTCTCATGTCCTGTTTGCCATTTCTTTCAGAGAAAGCTTCAGGCTGCATTTTTGCCCATAAAAGACATAAACGTGAGGCTACTGTAATACTATCGATAAAGATGCATCGATATTTAGAGAGCTCCGGAAGAAGTTCATTATACTTACTGGATACATGCTCATAGTGTCTTTGACTATATGCTGAATCAGATTTTAATGCAGGATTTGGACCGCCAATTAGGCAGGCAATATCACGAGCTTGATTCCAGGTACGAAGGCTAATTGAATCTCCTTTCCACTCCTGAACAGCAAGAAGTCCAGCTTCAAAATCAAGACAAAGCGTTGGTTCATTCAAAGTTTTAAGCAGACTGGTTTTGCCAATTCCATATGGCCCAAAGATTACTATCTTTACACCTGTTACCAATTTTACTCTTTCTTCACTATTGATAATTTTTAAAGTCATAATTACTATCCCCCCATATGTGTTATACTAGAACTGATTGTCTTTATTTGATTTGCTAAAAAAATTTTTTCGTACGTCGTTTTACTCGATCTAAAGTGTTATAGACTGTCGTTCTTGACATCTGGTTTACCTCAGCAGCCTCTGGAATACTTAATACCTCTAGTTGCTTACATAGTGTCTGCCATTCTGGAGGTAGTGTTGAAATGACATAGTCCGCATCGATACGATCTGCCACTTCATCTGAAAAATGGTACCTTTCATCAATCATCCCATCCAGAACATCAGGATCAATATAGGATACACCTTCCTTGCCACCACGTTTTTTGCATGACTGTTTTCTAATAAGGTTAATAGCACGGCACTTAACAAGCTGACATACAAATGTAGGAAAAGAACTTTTGGCTTCGTCGTATTTCTCAACTGTAGGCCAAATCATGCAGAAAAGTTCTTGCTCAACATCTTCAATGCTTTCATGAGCAAAACATTTAAGACGCTTTATACACTTTGCATAATACCTAACATACCTGACGATTATAGGATTGATTCCTGAGTAAGAATTTTTAGATTTCATTCGACCTCCGTGAACAATTAATTGCTCAAGGATGACGTTTCTTAAGGACCATTTGTAATTGCGGAGTGAAATTAAATAATTGCGGTGCGATTTTTAACCCACTGATATTCTGCCACTTTTTTCAGAGAATAATTGCGATAGCATTTTAAATCATGTCGGAGCAAAATATTTGCCTAAAAAAGCGGTGTAACTCCTTTAGGGGAATAGTGAAAGGAGTGAATTATGTCTCAAACTTTAAATTGTAAAGAATTAAAAGAGGAACTGCTGAATAACTTGAGGTCTTGTCTTGAGTATCTGTTGCCTAATGGTACTGTTCATGGCAATGAATTCCGTGTAGGAAGTATCCATGGTGAAAAAGGAGAAAGTTTAAGGGTAGAGTTAACTGGTGATAGAAAAGGGTTATGGAGAGATTTTGCGACTAACGACAAAGGCGATATAATTGATCTTTGGGCAACTGTAAAAGGAAAAAATGCCAGAACAGAGTTTATTGAAGTAATGGCTTCTATAGCTGAGTGGCTTGGCAAAACCCATATCAAAGAGTACAAAAATGTAGAATATTTGGAAAAATATCTCACCTGTAGCTGGAACTACTATGATGAAAACAATCAAGTTATTGTCATAGTCAGCCGTTTTGACTCTCCCGGAAGGAAAAAGGAATATCGTCCTTTTGATATTAAAACGTTAAGTTATGGAGCACCTGATATTAGGCCACTATACAATATTCCAGGTATTTTAAAGTCTGATAAAGTTGTTTTGGTAGAAGGAGAAAAGTGTGCAGAAGCTCTCATAAAACAGGGCATAACAGCTACAACTGCAATGTCTGGAGCAAATACAGATGTCAAAAAAACTGATTGGACTCCACTTAAAAGCAAACATATTATTATTTGGCCAGATAATGATGAAGCAGGTAAGAAGTATGCTGAGAATGCTGCAAGAAAGCTTTTTGAAATAGGGGTTGCATCACTTGCTGTGCTCGAAATTCCGCAAGGTAAACCTGAGAAATGGGATGCTGCTGACTGTATACAAGAAGGAATAAATGCTGAAGAGTTTTTAGCTTCAACTCCACGTGTAAATTTATCTGCTAGTGAGATTTTAGCTACAAGCACAAAAAGTTCTATTTCATTTCTAGTAAGGCACTACTTAAATGATAAATCACCAATGCCAGAGGATATAATTGCACCTAGAATTTTAACTCCAGAAGGGCTCTTAGTCTTTGCTGGTGCACCTAAAGTTGGAAAAAGTGATTTTCTCATTTCTTGGCTTTTTCATATGGCAGCAGGAGTTCCATTTCTTGATATGGTACCTAAAAGGCCTTTAAGAATCTTCTACCTGCAAACTGAAATAGGTTTCTATTACCTGCGTGAACGGCTGCAACAACTAAAATTGAGCAAAGAAGTTACTGAACGTGCTGCAGATAACTTGGCTAGTACACCGCAGATAAAGTTACTTTTAAATGATAATGGTATAGAGAAAGTTTTGAATGGAATAAAGGATTCATTTGATTCAAATACAGTTGATATTATTGCAATAGACCCGCTACGTAATGTCTTTGATGCCGGTGAAAATGGTAATGAAAACGATAATAGTGATATGCTGTTTTTCTTACAAGAAAGAGTTGAAAAGCTAAGAACGCTGGCCAATAGAGATGCAGGAGTTATTCTAGTACATCACACGAAAAAGATTCAGAAGAAAGCATTGGAAGAAGACCCGTTTCAGAGCTTCAGTGGTGCAGGCTCATTAAGAAGCTTTTATACTACAGGAATGATAATGTTTAAGCCAGATGAGCAGAAAAGCAGCCGCCAGCTAATACTTGAGTTACGTAATGGTAATGCTATTCCATCAAAATATGTAGATAAAATCGATAACTGCTGGCAAATACTTGAATATGAATCGCAGAGACTGACCCATAAAAATTATGGGCGAAAATTGGATGCAGAACGTGCTCGTAAATGTGATATTATACTACAATTGATTTACAATGAAGCACGAAATAAAGGAAAGTTATATACAATTAATACATTCTGTCAGGTATTTGAAAACAAAGTAGGTCTTGGTAGTAAAAACTCTATTCGAGAGCGCATAGATGTTCTTGTTGCAAAAGGTTACATTAAGTTTAGCAGACACAATAAAAATGCTGAAAGGAGTAAATATGGAATACTTTGTGTCGAGGGTATGGAAAAGAAAGTGATAAACCAATCAAATACGGATGTTATAATGT
The DNA here is from genome assembly GCF_001931755.2 of Wolbachia endosymbiont of Folsomia candida. NCBI lineage: Bacteria > Pseudomonadati > Pseudomonadota > Alphaproteobacteria > Rickettsiales > Anaplasmataceae > Wolbachia > Wolbachia endosymbiont of Folsomia candida. The sequence continues at coordinate 1,136,483 of NZ_CP015510.2, read as the reverse complement.
ATGAAAAGATTTTGCCAACCGATTATAAATCGTTAGAGTCTGGTAGTATTGTACCAGTTGAAGATCCAAGTATTTGGGTTTATTATGACTAGATTTTTTTTAATGTAGCAGATTTCCAGAATTCCACAGTTTTGGCAGAATCTGCTGCAGTCTCCAAAATCTGCCAAATCTGCTAACAAAAAAATGCTAGATTTTCAAGGAGTTAAGGTTTGACAGATTTTTTGAGCTGTAATCTGGTTAAGGTGCAAAAAGCTAGGAATATTGCGGGGTTTTACCCAGTCTCCAGTTTCCAATATTTTCCCTATTATCTACGATAATAAGAGTAGTATCCTAAAGCATACTACTTCACCACTTTCATTTTACTACTCGATCTGCAATATCAATTCTAAACTATAACGGAGAGATTTAAGCAAAGAAAAACAAATGGGCCATAATTGCATTTTAAAGCGATCCTGTTGAAATATACCACCCATACCCACATCGCCAACGTAAGACCTGTTTAAAGCTGAATAAATGACATTCCTAAACCATTCTTTAGTGCAAATTTTCACTTCTTAAAAATACCCCACCTTATCCTATCACATTTTTTGTTAGTTGAAAAGAAAAATCTTCAAGAACTGTTGCAATTTTAATACAGAGGCTTCTTTGCAATACTATAGCTGCCTACTGAAAGCAAAAGTTGTGCTTCAACATTACAGCTTCATAAACAGTTCATCATGTACATAGCTGTAGACTAAATTAAGGTTAAGTGCCACATGTTTGTATGGCAATAATGGTAGCATATCCCCATAAAATTCCTTATTCCTAAGTTTCGTTTCTATATTTTCTATGAATATACTTTTTGATACTTTACAATTACCAAGCCTCATATATGAGTAAAAACAATGTATTATCTTTTCTACATCAAGGTTATGTATAGTTGTAAGAGCCATGTACAAATCGTATAAATCTCTTCCTTTGCGTCTTTGATAAAGTGCACGCAACTTAGTACCCAATAGTTCCTCAATTTGAAATGTTAAAATAGTAGAAGAGCCACTAGCCCAAGAAGACTTGCTATTGAATGAATGATCCGAAAAGCCGAGAATAGAAACATGCTCCCTGGTATTAATTTCAACCTTAAGTTTTATGGGGAAACCATCATCACTCACAGCGCGGTAAGTGAGTGTAACAAGCCCATCAGAAAAGCTTCTATTGGGTTTTCCAAGCCATAAATCCATAACTGTTCTGATGCAATCAATTGTATGTCCTACAGGCTCTCTGTTTACCTGCACAAGGTCAATATCTTCTGAATATCTTGATGGTGGCTCAAAAAACAGTTTGTTTAAAGCTGTGCCACCACGAAGTGCAAGAGATTTCTTTAACTCATGATGACTGTAAAGCTTTAGCAAGGCGTTATTAATAATCAGATCCTGTTCAATTTGTCTAGGCTCTTGCCAAGGTACTACTTTTGACCACTCTTGAATAAAGCGTCTTGGTATCATTTTTCAATCTCGAGCACATCATTAATTAACAGCTTCCAACGATTTGCACGTTGAACATTACCACTGCTAATACAAAAATCAGGACGTAGAGGGATAAATTGTATCTTCCTGCTTTTTAATTGCTGTTCAACAACTGATGCCATACTGTGGTAGCCTGTAGACTCAAGAATATACCCTAGTCTCTGTAATACTGAGTCTGTCTTTTCGTTTCGTATTACTTTAGCTAATAGCTGTGGTCTACATTCCTTAGATAGGTCTTTGACAACTGTTGCAACATTACTCAAATATCCACATGATGTGTAGAAGCGTATAAGATCCAATAAAGTTTGTTCTCGAGAGGAAATTTTTACATATCCTGTTGGTAAAGTGAGTTGTTCTTTTGCTGCAGAGAAACAATTTTTATAGCAATGAAATTCTATTTGACCTCTTTCAAGTTTGATATTCCTCCTCTCTTTATCAGTAATGACTTGAAAGGACATGGGTTGTTGATTAGTAGCACCATATAAAGAAGCAGCACTTAAAAGGCTAATGTAGTACTCTTGTCCTAGATGTTGCATTAGAGAATCAACAATCCAATGAGGAGGTAGCGATCCTAGGTGTCTATATTCCACAGGTACAATCATAAAAAAGTTTCGAATTAGAGGTTTTAAAGCTCTTTTTTCAGCAAGTCTGTAAGCTTGAAACCTAAACTGATGGGAAGTAATCTTTAGCGCTGATAAAACCTCTTTTTTAGAAAAGAAGTGCCTACCATCGGATAAAGAAGATTGTATGTAATCACGTAAGTATCTCATAAACAAAGTGTAGCATATTTCGCAACATAATGCAAGTGAAATATGCAATTTGCTCTATGATGTGAATGTGTTTTTTGTAACCAATAGCAACTGTTTTTCTAGCTGTGCATAACTTTCTACTTTGCAGAACCCTTTTTGTTTTGGGTAGCTGTTATAATCGATATGAAAAAATTTTAGAGTAATTCATATTTCGGACCTAATTCACAGTATATATCCGTTAGGGGGGATAGTAGTTGGCAGGAACATTGTTTATGAAGTTTCTTAGCTGCTAGAGAAAACAGAAAAAAAATTTTAGAACAATTCATATTTCGGATCTGATTTCTAGTATATATCCGTTAGGGGGATAGAAAAGTAAGTGAAGTAGCACAGATTCTTGGATATTCGTTGTTGGCCTACAAAAATCCATTGATGCCTCCATAGCGTATTTTGAAGGAACCAGACGGTATTTTAGGAATTAGTGCTACTGTGAGAATTTTTCAAATATTTTGGTAATTTAGTGAATAACTGGCTTCGGAGGTCATATGGCAATACAACGGCTTTTATCTAAAACTCCTAAACAATTAAGGGAATATTGTGAATCTTTAAGCAATGAAGATAAGCAAAATCTCTATGAACAGTATAAACAGACTGTAGATGAAGCTAAGGGCAAAAGTTTAGAAGAGCTACTGAAATTGATTAAATTAGCAATTGCAATAGAAAGAACCATAGATAAGAAATTATTGGAGTCCTGCTGTTCTGATGATCATCCATTTTATCCAGTAGCAACATTCATCTTTTTAAACAAGTTAAGTAGACGTCTTACTTTAATCATGCATTCTTCATGTGATAAAAATTTTAAGGAACTTGATGAATTAGATGAATTATTGCCTCAGATGTATGAAGAACTAAGACCTAAACTAACGAGTGATATGAGAAATTATACAGAAAAAGGACTTAGATTCAGTAACTTCCTACGTGATAATATTGACACTTTTAGATTCTTGGAAAAAGCTGAACATGGTTCTTTAGCAGAAAGAAAAAAAGCAGCAATCAAGTTAATCAGATTATTTATACGTCAGCCAGAACTGAATTTGCAAGGAGATGTATTTTTACTTGGTTTGATTTCGGATTATATAGATGTTTTCAGAAAGTGGTTAAAATGCAAAGTAGATGCCCTAATTGATTTACTGAAAAAAGGTTTAGAGAAATTGGAAGATCTAGAGAATGATACTGAAGAATATAGAAAGATTGAAAACGAACTAATAGACGAAAGAAATCAAGTAAGAGGACAATTGGGTGCATTAGTACTTGCGTATGTTCTATTTGATGAGGAAGGAGAATATGCAGAGTTGGACAAACAAATGAGAAAGGCGATTCTCTAGTGAGCTGATGGTAGCACAAGATCCTTGTTGTTGGCTACAAAACCTATTATAGCGTATTTTGCAGGAACCAGACGATACTTTAGGAGTCTGTGCTACCTGTCTCACTTTATGAAATAAGTAAAGAATTAGCAACTGACGAGGAATCCTCAATAGTTCAAAAGAGTAGCAAAGAAAATATCTAAAAGCAAAATATGTCGATACTATCACTAGACTTAGGAAAACAAACAGGCTGGGCTATTCTGTATGATGGAATAATTCAAAGTGGAAGTGAGAGTTTTCATGGTAGTCGTTTTAGCGGTGGTGGTATGCACTTCTTAAAATTTCGTAGTTGGCTTAATTTGATGAAAGAAAAATTTCCAGATATTAGAACGGTTTATTTTGAGGAGGTTAGAAGACACCTTGGAACTGATGCTGCCCATTGTTATGGCGGGTTTCTAGCTCATTTAACTGCTTGGTGCGAAGAGAACCATATACCTTACCAAGGTATGTCTGTCAAGACTATTAAGCGCTTTATCACTGGTAAGGGCAATGCAAGTAAGGCTGATGTGATTGATGCAGTGCAAGGTAGAGGTTTTTTTCCTATAGATGATAATGAGGCCGATGCTTTGGCTCTTTTGTTTTTGGCACAGAGGAATTTAAGTTCCAACTCTAATTATGAAGATATAAATAAATATTCTTAAATATTAAGATATGCTCATGTATATTCACAGTTGAAATTATATCTTGAGTTATTAGATAATAATCCTAAATAAAGAATAATATAAATGAATAAGTTAATTATAGTGATGAATAAACCCTCGTATATTAACCGATTTTAGGGGTCCTTCCCATAATAAAATTCGCGTGGGTGGCGAAGGGTCCGGGCATTTCCTAGCGTTAGAACTATTTTGAATGTTAACTACTTTACTAATTTTTTATTTTATTAATTTCTTAGGATCGTGAATTTAGAACTTCAGTATTATCCAATTGGGAACCTAATCGAATACGACCGTAACCCCAGAAAAAATGACGTTGTGGTGAACAGAATGTGTGCGTCTATTCGTGAGTTTGGCTTTCGCATTCCAATAGTTGCAAAAAGTGATGGTACAGTGGTTGATGGCCATTTACGCCTTAAAGCAGCAAGAAAGCTTGGCATGGAGAGTGTCCCTGTGGTCCTCAGTGATAATTTGAGTGATGTACAAATCAAAGCATTTAGATTGTTAGCAAATGAATCAGCTAACTGGGCGAAGTGGGATGATGATCTGTTAAAACTTGAACTCCAGGATCTTGAAGATTTAAATTTTGATCTAAAGCTCACTGGGTTTGAACTGGAAAAAATCCAACGTTTTCTTGATGATGAATACAAAGAGGAAGAAAAAGATCTTGCTGATTTAAATGAACACAGTTGTAAAAGCAAGTCAGTAGTCACAAAACCAGGAGATTTATGGATTTTAGGTGATCATAAAATTTACTGTGGTGATAGTCAAGTAATTGATTCATTTAAAGCGGTTTTAGATGATAAAATGGCTGACATTACCGTTTGTGATCCTCCTTATAACGTTGATTATGGTGCTAGCCAGGAAAGAGATGATAGGAAAATGCTTAATGATGATCAAGGTGAAAGATACGAATTGTTCCTCTATAACATTTGCTCTCACATTTTAGCATATACTAAAGGGGCAATTTACATTTGTTCATCATCATCAGAATTAGCGACGTTACAAAAAGTATTTGAAGAAGCAGGAGGACGTTGGTCAACATTTATCATTTGGGCAAAGAATCATTTTACTATTGGGAGGTCTGATTATCAAAGACAGTATGAACCAATACTTTATGGTTGGAAAGATGGGAGTAAACGCCAGTGGTATGGTGGAAGAAATCAAAGTGATCTATGGTTTTATGACAAACCTACTTATAACTCACTGCATCCAACTATGAAACCAGTTGAGTTAATGGAAAGAGCAATAATAAACAGCAGTAGACCAGGTGATATAGTTCTTGATCCATTTAGTGGTTCTGGAAGTACTTTGATTGCATGTGAAAGAACAGGCAGAATCTGCAGAACAATTGAGTTGGATCCTGTATATGTTGATGTAACCATAAAACGCTGGCAGGTGTATGCTGGGAAAGAGGCAGTGCTCTCTGGAACTGATAAAACTTTCTTTCAAATTCAAGAACAGCGTCAAGAAAAGCAATAAGCGAAAAACACACAAAACAAAGGGAGAAAAGAGACTATGACACTTATTACGCAAACAGAATTTGCAAAAGAAATAGGGGTTTCCAAGCAATATGTCTGTTATTTAGTAAAACAAGGGATTGTAGAACTGAAAAATGGGTTAGTGGATCCAGAACAAGCAAATGAAGCACTTATGACAATTCGAGATCCAAGTCAGCCACTGAGGAGAAAAAACGGTGAAAACTGTGAAAACGGCAAAAGTAGAAAAAATACAAATGAACTTTCTACTATGCTTCTTAAAACCAGAATTAAGAATGAAATAGAGCGTGGTAAGTTACTGGAAGCTAAAGCTAAGGCTGAAATTGGCGAATTAGTTTCCATAGAAGAAGTAAAGCGTGAAGCCTTTAACACGGCAAGAGTGGTAAGAAATAACCTTTTAAATATTCCAGATAGAGTATCAGCACTTCTTGCATCGATGAATGAGGCAGAAAAGATCCATGAGAAATTAACAAAAGAGATTAGGACTGCCCTGGAAGAGTTGCCTCAATAACCCCAAACATTTTTAAGCAAACAAAGCCATTCAAATGACCGGTAACTTACATCTAGAGTTAATCAAATGTCTTATTAACCAACCTGGAATAGATATCAATGCTCGTGGCCTTAATGGTAAAACACCACTGCATTGTGCTATTGAGCTTGATGAGCTGAGTCTGGTAGAACTGCTCCTCACCCAGAAGAACATTAATCCTTTTACCCCTGATGACGAAGGCAAAACATCACTCTGTTATGCAAGGAACGTCGAAAGAAAAGAAATATTAGAAGCTCTGATTAATAATAAGTATGGATCAGAACAAGATAGTTTACTTCATTTAGCTGCAATGATGGGCGAGATTAATGCAGTTAGATATTTAATTAGAAAAGGTGTTGATGTGAATAGCAAAAATGCTTTGCACCATACTCCATTACATTTAGCTGCTGGAATTGGACATGCAAATGTTGTCAAAACCTTGGTGAAAGAAGGAAACGCCGCAATAGATGTATTTGATGCACGGAACCAGACTCCAATGCACTATGCAGTGAACAATAAAAAACTGGAAATAGTAAAATTGCTTTTAAAGCTAGGAGGAGATGTAAACTTAGTTCGCAAAGGCCAAGGCTCAATGAAGTTATCAACTCTTCACAACGCAGTAAGTGTCAGTAATTATGACGAAAGAGATTTGTGCCTTGATATTGTGAGATGCTTAATAAATGCCACTGGCTCTCAAGTTAATTTACAAGATTACGAAAATAAAACACCACTGCACTATGCCGATAGACTCAAAACAATAGAGGTTTTACTAACACGAGAAGATATAGATCCACTAGTCAAGGATGATAATGGCAAAACACCTTTTTGTTATGCAAAAGAAGGAAATAGACCTGAAATAATAAAAGCATTGATGAGTAATAAATATGGAGCTGATAAAAACAGTTTATTACATTTGGCAGCAGAAAGAGGATATGTTGAGCTACTGGATGATATTTTAAAAGAAGGAATTAATGTAAATATTTTAAACGGAAAAAATCAATCACCAATCTATCTTGCTGCAGAAAAAGGACATTTGAGCGTTGTAAAATCACTACTTAAAAAAGGAGCAAATCCTATTTCAGCCATTAATTATGGAATAAAATCAAATAATTTAGAGCTATTAAAGATTTTGCTTGTTGGGAGAAATATATCCTTATTGGATCAAACATCTGGGGTAAATTTTCCAACTTTTCATGCTTTAAGCAATAGATATATAGAGCGTAGAAAAGTAGCTGATAAGAAGGTAAAAAAGTACAGCAATATTATATGGATTTTTACAGCAGTTAGCGCAGTAACATTGACTATAATATACGCTGATCCTGTAATTGCAATAGTGATTGGAATACTCGCTCTCACTGTAGCAATAACTATAAGTGAGATGAGCAAAAGATATGTAGAAAACGAATTTCAGAAAGAGATGTCCAAGGAATTAGAAAGGCAATGTGAACCTCAGGAAGATATTTCCATTTTGGAAACAACTCAAGAAGTAGAGCCAATTTTAGATGTAGTAAATAGTAGGTGCAGAGAAGAATATAAAGAAACAGAAAGTAAAGTAAGCTTCGATGATGTTGCTGCTATTGGTAGAGGAAGAAGATGATTTATAGCAGCAGTTTTTATGCAGGATTAAAGCCAGATCCACTACTTAAAGTTTCAGAGTGGTCAGATGAATATCGAGTGCTTTCACAAACAGCATCATCTGAACCTGGTAAATGGAGAACAGAAAGAACTCCATATCTCAAAGAAATAATGGATTCACTTTCGCCGTCATCGAAGGTTGAAAAAGTGATATTTATGAAAGGGGCACAAATTGGTGGAACAGAAGCTGGTAACAATTGGATTGGCTATATTATTGATCAAACTCCAGGTCCTATGCTAGTTGTTCAGCCAACTGTTGAAATGGGAAAACGCTGGTCTAAAGGAAGATTTGCGCCTTTAATTGAAAATACGCCATGTTTAAAAGATAAAGTAAAAGACCCAAGGTCAAGAGATTCAGGTAATACTGTTCAAAGTAAAGAGTTTCCAGGTGGAATAGTAGTAATAACTGGAGCAAACAGTAGTGTAGGTCTTCGGTCTATGCCAGTTAAATATCTCTTTCTTGATGAAATTGATGCATATCCTGGAGATTCAAGTGGAGAAGGTGATCCAGTACTACTCAGCATAGCCCGCACTAATACTTTTACACGTCGAAAGATCTTTTTAGTATCAACTCCTACAGTGCATGGCATCAGCAGAATAGAAAAAGAATTTGAAGCTTCCGATAAACGGTACTTTTTTGTCCCATGTCCTCATTGTAATCACTATCAAGTGTTAAAATGGTCACAAATAAAGTGGGAAGATAAAGATTTGAGAACAGCACATTATGTTTGTATAGAATGCAAAGGCAAAATAGAAAACCATCAAAAAATAGATATGCTTGCAAAGGGAGAGTGGAGAGCTACTGATTCAACAAAAGATGGAAAGACAGCAGGATTTCATATTTCAAGTCTTTACAGTCCAGTTGGTTGGTATAGCTGGAGTCAAGCAGTAGCGGAATTTTTGCATAGTAAAGATAACGAACAACTACTAAAAGTCTGGATAAATACAGTATTGGGAGAAACTTGGGTTGATAAAGGAGAAGTACCAGACTGGAGACATCTTTTTGAGCGTAGAGAGAGTTACCCAATTGGAACTATACCAGAAGGAGAAGTAGTTCTCACTGCTGGAGTTGATGTACAAAAAGACAGATTAGAAGTAGAAGTTGTAGCTTGGGGAAAAGGTAGAAAGAGCTGGTCAATTGATTATCAGGTGTTTGAAGGAGATCCTGGAGACAAAGTTATTTGGAATAAATTATCAGAGTTATTGAATCATCACTTTCTTGGGCCACATGGAGTTGAATACACAATTAGCATGATGGCAGTGGACGCTGGTTATGCAACGCAAGAAGTATATAATTGGGTGAGAAATCATCAAGGCTCTGGCAGAGTTATTGCAGTTAAGGGTATAAATAAAGCCCTTGTTCCGCTCAATAGCCCAAGTAGAGTTGATATAACGGTTAGCGGGAAAAAACTACGAAGAGGAATGAAACTCTGGCCAGTTGGAGTATCAATATTAAAGTCAGAGTTGTTTCAATTACTTAATATTTCACAAAATGAGGAGGCTGGATATTGCCATTTCCCAGAGTACTCACCTGAATATTTTAAACAGCTTACAGCAGAGCAGTTAATTACCAAAGTAGTAAAAGGTTATACCAAACAAGAGTGGCAGAAAATAAGAGATCGTAACGAAGCACTTGATTGTAGAATTTACGCAAGAGCAGCATCTATTGCCCTGGGGATCGACCGTTGGCAGGAGGATAAATGGAGTAGTTTGAGCGAGAAAACTGAAAATAAAAAGTCAAAGAAAGTAGTGAAAAGCAAATGGATCAGCGGGCAATAAAATGTACACCGAAGAATATTTATTACAAGTTGAAAAGGCAATAAAGAAATTGCAGCGTGGTGAACGGGTTGTTTCTATTGGCTATGGCGATCATGTAGTAAGGTATGCAGAAGTTCAGATAAACGATTTGTTGAATTTAAGACAAAGGATCAAGGCTGAGTTAAAAGTTGCAGGTATGAAACCTAAAAGGAAGATTGTTTTTTCGACGAATAAAGGGATCATATAATGGTAGAAATCGTTGAAAGGAACACTATGACAAGAATTATAGCAAAAGAATACACAGAGTTTTTAGAGCAACTTAAGGATCGTATTGCTACTAGCCGTTACAAAGCAGCAAGAACAGTAAATAAAGAACTTTTACTACTTTACCATTATATTGGCACGCAGATTCTAGAAAAACAAAAGAACCAGAATTGGGGATCTAAAGTAATTGAGCAGTTAAGTAAAGACTTAAAGGCTGAATTTCCTGAAATGAAAGGTTTTGGTATTTCTAGCCTGCATAATATGAGGCGTTTCGCGGAACTTTATCCAGATTCTGAATTTCTCCAGCAAGCTGCTGGAATATTACCATGGTATCATCATGTTGTTTTAATGGAACGAGTAAAGGAGCATGAAGCAAGGCTTTTTTATATGCAAAATGCTTCAGAATATGGTTGGTCTCGTTCTATTCTTATGCACCAAATAGAGCTTGATCTTCATAAACGGCAAGGTAAAGCTGTTACTAATTTCAAAGATAAATTACCATCACCTCAATCTGACTTAGCACATTACACATTAAAAGATCCATATATCTTCGATTTCTTAAGTATAGGCAAGGATGCTCATGAGAGAGAAATAGAGAAAGGACTAGTAGCACACATTGAAAAATTTCTTGTAGAACTTGGAGCAGGTTTTTCTTTTGTTGGACGTCAATATCGTTTAACAGTAAGGCGAAAGGATTATTATTTAGATTTACTGTTTTATCACTTAAAACTGAGGTGTTTTGTAGTAATAGAAATTAAAGCAGTTGAATTTGAGCCAGAGCATTCTGGTAAGATAAATTTTTATTTATCAATTGTTGATGACTTACTAAAACACCCAACAGATAATCCCTCGATTGGTTTGATTTTATGTAAATCTAAGGATAATGTGCTGGCTGAATATGCACTACGAGACATGACGAAACCAATAGGACTTGCTGAATATAAAATCACTGAGAACCTACCAGAGAATATAAAAACAGCCCTGCCAACTATAGAAGAGTTAGAAGCTGAGTTATCTAAAATTAAGGAAAAGTAATGTTATTAAAAACCTTCAAACAATTATTTCATAAACCACCAAAACCCAAAAGTTCAGCATGGGACGGAGCAGGCTATGGTAGAAGAGTGATGTATTGGCAGCCAGGCAGTGGTAGCATAAATAGCTTACTTTCTCATAGTATTGAAACTTTGCGCAGTCGTTCTCGAGACATGGTGCGGAAAAATCCATATGCTGCAAATATTATTGATACGATAGTGAGCAACTCTGTTGGAACTGGCATAAAACCTCAATCAAAAGCAAAAGATGCTGAGTTCAGAAAGAAAGTTCAAGAGCTATGGCTAAAGTGGACTGATGAGGCAGATAGCAATAATATTAGTGATTTCTATGGATTACAGGCCCTCGTTTGTAGAAGTATGGTTGAAGGTGGTGAATGCTTTGTAAGACTCAGAACTCGCAAGTTCGAGGATGGATTTTCTGTTCCTCTGCAGTTGCAAGTTTTAGAATCAGAACATTTGGATAATAAAAACAATCAAACTTTAGCGAATGGCAATATTATCCGTAATGGCATTGAGTTCAATAGGCTTGGACAAAGAGAAGCTTATTACCTTTTTAGAGAACACCCTGGTGAGAGTACTTTTGGTGAGTCAGTTAGAGTGCCAGCAAATGATGTTTTGCATATCTATAAGCCACTCCGACCTGGGCAAATTAGAGGAGAACCGTGGCTTTCCAATGTACTTTTGAAACTCTATGAACTTGATCAATATGATGATGCAGAACTCGTCAGAAAAAAAACTGCTGCAATGTTTGCTGGATTTATTACTAGGCTTGATCCAGAAGCAAATATTATGGGAGAGAGTGAATCAAATGAGCATGGCGTAGCGCTATCAGGACTCGAACCTGGCACTATGCAATTACTTGATCCAGGTGAGGACATAAAATTTTCAGAGCCATCGGATGTGGGAGGAAGCTACGAAGCATTTATGAGGCAGCAGCTAAGAGCCATAGCAATTGGTATAGGAATCACCTATGAGCAGCTAACAGGAGATTTAACTAATGTCAACTACTCATCAATTAGAGCAGGATTAATAGAATTTCGCAGAAGATGTGCCATGCTACAACACAATATTATGGTATTTCAATTTTGCAGGCCTGTATGGGAAAGATGGCTAGAACTTGCTACTTTATCTGGCAAGCTTCCTACAACAGCAAAAGAAACGTCAAAAGAAGTAAAATGGATACCACAGGGGTTTGATTGGGTTGACCCACTAAAAGACCAACAAGCACAGCAAATGGCAGTAAGAAATGGTTTTAAAAGTCGTTCAGAAGTAATTTCAGAAATGGGCTATGATGCTGAAGAAATTGATCAAGAAATAGCTGAAGACCAAAAACGTGCTGATTTTTTCAACCTTTCTTTCGACTCAGATTCGCGTGCACAAACAAAATAAATTTCACTTTTAAATTATGGAAACTATAAGAACCTCTTGGCTGGGTAGGCCGATGATGATTGAACAGAAAAGCTTTGATTTATTGTCATTATATAATGGCAAACAACCTATCTTTAAAAATCTCAAGCACTCTTTCAAAAGTAACGTCGAAAATATAGCAGTTATACCAATCCATGGAATTTTGACTAAAAGCCCAGGAGCTTTTGATGATTTTCTTGGTATGACATCGTATGAAAGAGTCCAAGCACAAATAGAAGAAGCTTTAGCCGATAGAGAAATTGAGACAATTCTACTTGATATAGACAGTCCTGGAGGAGAAGTAAGTGGGATTTTTGATCTGGCTGATTTTATTTATGAATCAAGAGCAAAAAAGAGAATTGTCGCCATAGCCAATGATGATGCGTACTCTGCTGCTTATGCTATTGCTTCTAGCGCTGAAAAGGTCTTTGTTACCAGAACATCTGGCATTGGAAGCATTGGGGTAATCGCCAGTCACATAGATCAAAGCGCTTTTGATGAGAAGCAAGGCATTAAGTATACAACTATTTTTGCAGGTAGCAGAAAGAATGATTTAAATCCACATGAGCCCATTAACTCTGAAGGCTTAGAAGGTTTAAAAGGGGAGATAGATCGTTTATATGGAATGTTTGTACAGCTTATAGCACGTAATCGAAATCTTTCCGTAAAAACTATCAAAGATACCGAAGCAGGACTTTATTTCGGGCAAAATGCCATTGATATTGGTCTTGCAGATGGAATTACAACATTTTCTGAATTTATTAACAATTATAGGAGTACTACTATGACTACAGCCGAATTTAACTGTAAAGAACACACTGATGATTTAATTGAGGAAGCTAAACGTAATGGCTACAACAACTGCCGTACTGAAATTTTGGAAGTAATACGTTTGTGTAATTTATCAAAAATGCCAGAAAAAATAGGAGAATTTATTGAGCAGAATGTTAGTAGTAAACAAGCACAAGAGATTTTAATTGAGGCACTTGCAGAGCGAACAATGAAGACTGAAATTTTCAGTGCATTACCACAAAATTCATCAGAAGGTTTACTTACGCGATTAGCTAAAACTCAGCAAACTATAAAATAAAACATAAGGAGAAAAAACATGTCTTGTATAACCGAACAAAATAATCTTGGCGATCTTTTGAAATACGAAGCGTCAAATCTTTACTCGCGAGACCAAATAACTGTTGCTAAGGGACAAAATCTTAGCTTAGGTACTGTAGTGGGATGTGAATCTAAAGACAACTTAATCAAAATTTTAAATCCAACTGCTATAGATGGCACTCAAACAGCGATTGGAGTAATCACAAGTGATGTGAACGCAAAAGAAAACACCAAAGCGGTAATTATTGCTCGAGTAGCTTTACTTGCGGATCATACAGTTGTTTGGCCAGCCAATATTACTGAAGAACAAAAAACAACAGCCGTAAAACAACTCGGAATCCGTGGCATTATTATTCGTAAGGGGGTATAATATGATGCAAAATCCATTCTCAAATTCAGCATTTAGTATGATAGAGCTAACTAATGCAATTAATATTATGGAGATCAATTATGGTCGTACTGAAAGCTTGAAGTTATTTCCGAGTGAGTCAGTAAGTGTACGTCATATTGCCATTGAGGAGCAAAATGGTGTTTTAAGCCTACTGCAAACGCAGGTTCCAGGAGCGCCAGCAACGGTCGGAAAACGTGGAAAAAGGAAAGTGAGAACATTTACAATTCCGCATATTCCTCATGATGATGTAGTTTTGCCAGAGGAAGCTCAAGGAATCCGTCCATTTGGTTCAGATGATGAACTTATAACACTAGCTAAAGTTGTAAATAAGCATTTGCAATCAATGAGAAATAAACATGCGATAACACTTGAACACCTGCGTATGGGGGCATTAAAAGGAATTATTCTTGATGCTGATGGCTCTGAACTCTTAAATCTCTACAATGAGTTTGGTATTACTCCAAAAGCAGTAAATTTTGCGCTTGGAACTGCAACAACAGATGTAAAAAGGAAGTGCATGGAAGTACTCAGGCATATAGAAGATAGCTTAAGTGGTGAATATATGACAGGGATCCATGCCCTAGTTAGTCCTGAGTTTTTTGACGCTTTAACTGGGCACTCAAAAGTAAAAGAAGCATATGAAAGATGGCAAGAAGGAGCAGCGCTAAGAAACGATATGAGGTCAGGATTTACGTTCTGTGGTATTACGTTCGAAGAGTATAGAGGGCAAGCCTCAGATGTAGATGGAAATGTTAGAAGATTCATTGAAAAAGATACTGGGCATTGTTTTCCTCTTGGAACGGCAAATACATTTACTACTTATTTTGGTCCTGCAGACTTTAATGAGACAGTAAATACACTCGGACAACCACTTTATGCAAAACAAGAGCCAAGAAGATTTGATAGAGGAACTGACCTACACACTCAATCTAACCCTTTACCAATGTGCCACCGTCCAGGGGTGTTGATTAAAGTCACAGCATAAAATGCGAGGTAAAACATTGCTTCTTCATGCACCCCTGATAAGAGTGATTATGCCAAGCTAGGAATAAAAAAGCAACTATAAAATTATGTTTAGAGATATAAAAAGATTATTTGTGGATTGCTTTGAATATTTAGGAGTGGAAGCCACATATTGTAATAAAAACAAGGGAGCCATCTGTGAAATAAAAGCCTTAGTAAAACGTCCTGATACTACGTATTCTTTAGGTAATGATGGAACATTAACGAACCAAATTGCTTCCATAGAAATACACATTCAGGATGTTACTTGTCCTAGTGTAGCAGATTATATCAAAATTGGTAATAAATTCTATAGGATTTTTGAGCAGCCACTTAAAGATTCTTCAAATAACTTATGGGAAATTAGAGCAATAGAGGTTGAGGATGCTTAACATTAAAGCTAATAATATTAATCAAGTTACAAAAGATATCAATGCACAAGAGTCAAAAATAAGACTGGCTGCAGTAAGAGCTTTAAATAAGACGGCATTGTGGCTAAAATCACAGGCTGCTAAAGAGATTAGCAAAGAAAAGCAGATAAAACTAACTGTAATCAGGAAAAAGCTAAGGATTATTAAGGCCAGGGCAAGCACGTTAGAAGTTATAGTTAAAGCAAATTTTTATAATGTTAAAGCCCATTTACTTGGAGGCATGAAACAAACAAAAGTGGGAGCAAAAGCAGGAAAACACATGTTTACTAATGCATTTATAGCAACTATGCCAATGGGGCATCGTGGTATTTTTAAACGAAAAGGGAGAGCTTCATTACCAATACAAGAGGTTAAACTACCACTAGAGCCTGAGGCAACAAAAATAATAGAGGAGCTTGTAATTCATGAAGTTGAGGCGGTATTTAAAAAATTTTTTCAACGTGAATTGAATTATATTGCAAAAGTATGAATTGGGCTAATCTACATAAAGCTATTTGTGATACGCTAAAGACAGAAATACCAGAGATTCAAACTTGTGAAATTTATCCATCAATACGCACAACTATAGCAGCTCCAGCAGTATTTGTGGAACTTAGCAGTTTAGGATCAGGTAAAGATCCGGGGACTGAGGAATTTGCTTTAAGAGCGAGATTCGAGGCTAGAGTTATAATTGATAGCACAATAGAAAATGCTCCTATTATGGTAAGATCATTAGCTGCTGAAGTGGCAAAAGTAATAAACAAAAATACATGGGGAATGAGCGTATCTCCAGCAGAGTTTTTATCAGGGGAAGTTGACGGATTCAGACCGGAATTGGATGCATATTTAGTTTGGTTAGTTGAGTGGATTCATGAAGTTCATGTAGGAAAGTCAGTGTGGAAGGAAGATAAAATTAAACCTCACGAAATAAATGTTGGGGAAACAAATGTTGGAAAGTAATTTTGCTATTTCAGAGTTGCAGAGAAAATTAGCTAATATTATACGTATTGGACTTATCAAAGAAGTAGATTATGAAAAAGCAAGAGTAAAAGTCAAAATAAGTGAATTTTTAACGGATTGGCTTCCATGGATAACAAGTAGAGCAGGAAAAGATAGCAGTTGGGTTCCACCAAGTATTGATGAGCAAGTTGTGGTACTTTCTCCACTGGGTGAATTGTCTTTAGGAGTGGTATTACCTGCAATTTATCAGCAAAAGTATCTTCCATCTGAACACCAAGAAAATGCTGATATTTTTGAGTTTAAGGACGGAACAAAATTATCATATAACAAAAATGATCATCATTTAGAGGTCACTGTAGCAGATAAAATCACTCTAAAGGTGGGGGAATCAGAAATAGAAATGACTAAGAATGGTATAAAACTTAAAGGGAATCGAATCGATCTTAACTAATGAGCAAATCAGTTGTACGCATAGGTGATTATTGTATGGAAGCTATACCACATTTCTGTATTACGGGAAGTATGAATGTTTCTATTAATAATAAGCCTATTTGCTGCCAAGGAGATAGTTTTACAGAAGCTAGAGTACTCACCAATGGATCAAAAACAGTGTTTGTAAATGGTTACGGAGTTGGAAGAGTTGGTGATCAAGTGTCTTGTGGTTCTAAAATAATAAGTGGCAGTCCAAATGTTTTTTGTAGCTGAGGAAATATGCGAGGAATGGATTCTAAAACGGGAAAGGAATTGGAGGGAATAGACCATCTTAAACAATCAATTATTGATATACTAACTACTCCTATAGGCAGTAGGATAATGCGCCGAAATTATGGATCAAGACTATTTGAATTAGTTGATAAACCAATGAATAGAGATTTTACTTTAGAAGTCTATTCAGCAGTAGCAGAAGCACTAGAAAAGTGGGAAAAGAGATTTAAAGTAGAAAAAGTAAAAATTACAGAGGTAAAAGAAGGAAAAGTAATACTTAATTTAGAGGGGGTTTATCTTCCAGAAGGTGAATTTGTAAATATTAGTGGAATTACTGTTTAAGAATGCAACTACCAGAAATTATTGAGCCATTAGATTTTGAGCAAATCTTATCACGGATGAAGGAGGAATTAATCCGTTGTGATGCAAACTTTACTGCTCTGGTCGAAAGCGATCTAACAATGAAAATTTTAGAAATTGCAGCTTGGCGGGAATTACTAATACGGCAGAGAATTAATGAAGCAGCAAAAGCAAATTTACTAATGTTTGCAAAAGGAAGTGATCTTGATTATTTAGCTAAATTTTATGGAGTAGAGAGAAAAAACGAAGAAGATGATGAGTGTTTTAGAAAAAGGATTAAAGCTAAAATAGTTGGCTGGAGTACTGGAGGCAGCAAGGAGCACTACCGCTTTCATGCATTATCCGTTGACCCTAGAGTTAAAGATGCACTGGTTGAGTCACCAATACCTGGAAAAGTGCAGATTTCAGTGTTATCAACAAACTTATCCACAGGTGGCGTGCCATCAGAAGAACTACTCCAAATCGTAAGAAAGCAGCTAAATAGCGAAGATATAAGAGTTTTAACAGATACAGTTGAAGTTGTAAGTTGCAATATTATAGCAATAGATATTCACAGTAGGATTATAGCACAATCAGAAGAGATAATTGAAGTAGCGAAGAAACAATTTATCGAAAAGTTTGAAGCAAGCAAAAGGCTGGGATGGAATGTTACCAAATCTTGGATTATAGCAAATCTATTTGTAGAAGGAGTGAGTAATGTAGAGCTAATAGAGCCAAAAGAAGACATTGCTATTAGAGGAAATGAGTGCTCAACCCTTGGTAATCTAAAAATCGAATTAGTAGGTAAAATTTGATGCTGCTACCACCAAATTCAACGAAACAAGAACGTGCTATAGTGGAAGCAATCGATTACAAAACTGTTGACCCAAGCTGCATTAGGGGATTTAAATTTAATCTCAAAAATGAAATATTACCGTGGCTAATAGAAGAATATGGTTTAGAAGAAATTTTATTCTGGGTGAAAGATAAGAAGAAAGCCGTAAAAGAAGGAATAAAGTTTCAAAGACTACGAGGAACACCAGCATCGCTGAAAATAGCACTAAAATGGGCCAATATTGATGATATTATAATTATTGAAGAACCACCAGGAAAGCACTTTTTTGAACTGCAAGTAGGGATAAAAGATGTGCCGAATAACTTCTTTGTAGATGCAGTTGTAGAACTAGCAAAGCTTTCACTGCCTGCAAGATCCAGGTTAATGAGAATTTTCAATGATTACTACAATGCTCAACGATTTATACTAGATGAAAGTTTTTTTGGAGCTCTTCTTTCAGACTACTCTGGAGTAAAAATAGCAAAAGAAGGACCTGTTTTATCTTTTGGTCGGCAAAACTCATTTGAACTCAAAATATCAAATCCAACTTTTAAGTTTAGTACATTTCGTTTTCATTATCAGCAAAGCTCCTATGATTGTTGTCAATTATAAATTTCATATTTTGTAAAATCTTTAAAAACCCAGTTATTTTTAAGTGTGTAGAAAATTTCTGTCAGCAATTTCTCAGCAGCTCTAAATTGCATAAAAGTCAATAATGATTTTTTGCATTACCCAAAACATTTTCTGATATAAAATTCAGCTCTAATACAATTTTTTATTTATTACTGTGCCATCTGATTCAATCAAAAGTTGTTTCATTGGCAACAAAAACACCAAGTTTTTAATTAATCTTTTTTAAATTAATGTAGCTAATGAATATGTGTATAAGTATGTCCCCACATATTTTAAGTACTTATGCACATATTCATTAGCTTATAAAACTAAGGTTCCATATTTTCCTTCACGATTATTATCCAATAAAAAATTCAAATTTTGTGAAATCTTTAAAAATCCAGTTCTTTTTAAGCGTATAGAAAATGGTTGTCAGGAATTTCCTAGCAGTAGCAATAATGGCCTTAGCAGAACCACGCCTTTTTTTCACATTTTCATAGAAACTTTTCAAGTAAGGACTATAACGTATAGCAACCCAAGTACACTGTATTAAAGCAGTGCGTGCCATTTTCGACCCTCGTTTGGTAATCCTTCCAATCGTGCACTGTTGATTAGATTGAGAAACATATGGTACAACTCCAAAATAAGCAGTGAGTTTTTCAGGATCGCGAAAGTCATTAATATCACCAATTGTTGTAATAAAAACAGCTGCAGAAATTACACCAATGCCTTTAATGCTAATGAGATTATAAAATCCAGGAAGCTGTTTAACAAAAGTTTCAATTTCCTTTTCAAGTTTCTTGAGGCTTTCTCGTATAGCTTCTAGGTGATAGCTGATCACTTCAATTTCAACTTTTTCCAAATGACACCAATTATGTTTTTGAATAGCACGTTTAAACCCCGTTTTGGTTGTCAGTGCTTCCTTTTTAATTTTTATTCCGTGGTAATTAAAAAGACTGTGCATTTTGTTAATCAAAGATATCCGTGATTTTACTAACTGTTCTCTTGTTTTAAGAAGAGAAACTAATTGCTGATATTGTGTGTTTTTGCATCTTGCTTCAGGCAGCATATCCTTGCTTAGAAAAAAAGCAATAGCTCTTGCATCATGCTTATCTGTCTTGTGTACAGAACGGCGAATAACTTCGAATTGCAAAGGAGCAATTATTACCACACGCTTGACGTAAGGTAACACTTCATCATAAAAGAAACAGCTGTTACCTGTTGCTTCTAAAGCTACTTCATCTGTTGGCTGAAGATTCTCAATAAAATTGTTTATATCCTGCAAGCGAAACGTGCGAATATATTCTGGTTTTTCTTGCTCTAAATAACAGGCAGTGAAGCTATTTGTATGTAAATCAACTCCAATGTAACGCATACTTTTTCCTCCAATTGCATAATAATATATCAGAGTAGAATATTGCCGGTTGATCCAAACTCCTATACGCGGTCACCGAATTTTATGGGCCGCACGATGGTTTTCGGTGGCAGGTGCGGTTAATCTAAAGTACGAGGTCTTCTTTCACTGCATATAAAAGCAGAGGGAGCCTCAAGCTTTGCCCAACCTGCTACCTATCCACTCTGAGAAGTTATTATCTTCTCATGCTCTCAACCGAGCAATAACTATTCATATCATCTATAGTAATGACTTATATCGCCTTGACGTTGCAGTTTTAGGAGAAACAGAGCCACATACAAAAAACTATAATGCCATATATGAGCGTAATCATCAGTGGTATAACTTTAAAGCCCTTTATCCTGAACCACAAAGTGTATTACCACCAATTAAATTTGCTAAAGCACAGGTGGTATTATCGGATAATTGGAAGCTTGGAGAGATAAATTCTTGTTTTCCTGCAACCAGCTATGAAGAAATCGGAGATAAATTTACTTTAGGGAGTAACAAGCTTTCAGAGCAAATTTGGCACTTTAAATACACGCCAATTTTAGAAAGATTCAGCGTTACCTATCACTATAAGGCAAAGAATTTTACTGATCAAAAAGTTATAGAATTTAACCTCACAGAATACCATGTAAACTGCAATAATGACTCAGATCCAAAACAGGATAATTCAATTCACGAACTAGAAAATTATGTAGCGGTATTTTACCAAGGTGTACTTTTGTGGCACGAGCATCGTCATTTGAATAGACCTTGGAAAAATATACAGCTAGTTTGCTCAATATATTAATCATATATGCTTATATTTTAATATATCTTAATATTTCGTTAAACCTATACGCGTGATTGTGGAAGGGGCTTGCTTTTCACTTTTTGATGGAATATAATTAAATAACGACAAGTAAATATAAGAAATCTGCCTGTCGTTAAAAAATGGGATTTTGTTGAGGTTAATATGAGGGAATTAAATAAAAGACTTAGGGAATTATTAAAGAATTCATTCGAGGATATAAATTCAAAAGATGAAAATGGTAATACAATATTACACTTAGCAGCACAATTTTCTAGCTATAAAACAGTAAAATTACTGATAGAAAAAGGTGCTAATATTAATATTGAAAATAATGAAGGAGAAGTACCACTACATCGAGCTGCACTTGCAAGAAAGGTAAGGAACGTTAGGGCACTCATAGAAGCAGAAGCTGATGTTCATTGTACAAACTATAATGGTTCTACACCATTACATCTTGCGAGTGGGTCTGTATGGTTATTTAGAGAGAAAGGCGGTAATGCTAAAGGAACAGTAAAAGAGCTGCTAAAAGCAGGCGCAAATGTTAACGCTATAGACAGATTTGGAACCAGTCCATTATTTCGCGCTAAAGATCAACCAGAGTTAGCAGAGCTGATCAAAAAATATGGAGGAAAGATAATAGATAGGATTGGTACAGGTGTACAAGAATTCGCGAATTTTTATGGTGATCATCTTATAAAAGAAATATCATCAGCAGTGAAAAATTTATATGCAGAAGAAATTGAAGAACTTAAGCAAAAAAAATATAAAGAACCAGATGTAGAAGACGATAAAGAACCAAGTGTAAAAGACGATAAAGACAAAAAATACCATTAATTTATAGTTAAAGAAGCTTAAAAAGATTAGCAATTGATTATCAATATATTAATTATATATATCAATATTCTAATATATATTAAAAAAGAGCTAATTTCAATTACAGAGTGTACAAATAACTTGCTTTTAGTAGCAAAAGCGAATATACTAGAATAACGACAAGTAAATAAAACAAATTTGCTTGGCGTTAAAAGAGGCAATTTTGTGAGGGCAACAATGAGTAAATTAGAAAAAAGACTTCAAGAATTATTAGCAAACTCATTTTATGGAATTAATGAACAAGATGAGTATGGTGAAACTGTATTACATTTAGCAGCAAGATCTTCTAATTATGAAAGAGTAAAATTACTAATAGAAAAAGGAGCAGATGTTAACGCTAAGAATAATGAAGGAGAAATACCATTACATTCTGCTGCATTCAGTGGGAAAGTAGAAAGTGTGAAGGCAATGATAGAGGAAGGTGCCAAAGTCAATGCTACTAGCTATCAAGGATATACGCCATTACACGCAGCAAGCATGATGAGCTGTTCAGGCAGAGTAAGCGCACTAATAGGTGCCGGAGCAAATGTTAATGCTAAAAGTCATATAGGAAGGACGCCACTACACCAAGCTGTAATTATGAGGGAGCTGAAAAATGTTAGAGCAATACTGGAGGCAGGAGGTGATGTAGATGTGATGGACTATAAGGGATATACACCAATAGATATAGCTTGTATGGCAGGTTTTAAAGAGATAGTGGAAGAGCTAACTGCATATCAAGATGGCAACAAGTTAGCATATAAATATAGCAACGAATTAGTAGAGCTAATGAGCAAGCAGTACAAATTTTGAAAAAGGAGGGGAAGCAAATGAACTTATGTTGAGGTTAAAATGATAGTAGCAAGTTTATATACAACATCAAAAAAGCAAATTGGTGAATTGGAGTGTAGAATTATTGCAGATGGATACGAGCTACCCGATGAACATAAATTTGTCGGTAGCGCTAGCTTAGAGAGTTTACGATATAAAGCTGCAAAAGGTAAGGTTGAAGTAATATACATATATTCTCCTGATGATCTATCTGAGAAATTTGCAGACCAAATTAAACTAGTAAGGGAATTTCATCAAGTGGGAGCAGAAGTAATTTTCTTAAAGCACAAGACTAAAGGCCTGATATCTAGCTTATTATGGAAATCACAATGGGCAATGGAAAAATATAAGTATGCAATGGAGTGGCAAATAAGTTGAAAGCTATAGCAATTTATAAAAAGGAGAAAATAGCACCGGAGCTAAAGAGCAAACAGTATAAATTTTAAAAAAGGAGGGAAAGCAAATTCATATGAGCTTATGTTCAGAAAAACAATCTGTAGAAAAAGAGGTTTTGTCATTACTCAGTAAAACATCACAAGAATTGAGAAAAATGTATGAAACTGCAACTGGGTCAAAAGCACCACCATATCGTAGGGAATACTTTATCAATTGGATATCTCATTGGTTACAAGTAAAAGCGTTTGGAGCATTGCCCGAAAAAGCGGCCAAGAAATTAGACTATTTAGCAGAACAAATGAAAGAAGGAAAAAAAGTAAGTAGTGAAAATCCTCTTATGGTAATAGGGACAAAAATTAGCAAAGAATACCGTGGAGAAAAGCATGAATTAACAGTCATGGGTAAAAAACTATTTATATATAAAGGGCAACCGTATAAGTCACTATCTGCACTAGCCTATAAAGTTACAGGCACAAAATGGAATGGATTAGTGTTTTGGGGCGTGAAAGTGGCGAAAGGTGTTAAAGATGTTAAAGGAAATTAGGTGCGGAATATATACAAGAACATCTGATGATACAGAGGCAGTACAAGAGTTTACTAGTCTTGATGCTCAGCGCATGTTAGGAAAAAACTATATAGCAAGCCAACAGCCAAAGGGATGGGTAGTAGTAGAGAAAAAGTATGAAGATGACGGTATATCTGGAGGACATCTAAAGAGGGATGGGTTACGTGATCTATTTAAAGATGTAGAAGGTGGGAAAATAGACATTGTAGTGGTTTATAGAATGGATCGTCTATCAAGGTCACTGCTTGATTTTGCAAAAATAGCAGACTTTTTAAAAAAGCATGAAGTTACATTTGTATCGGTAACAGAATCATTTGATACATCAACGCCTGTAGGAGTATTAATACTAAACATAATCATGAGCTTTGCGCAATATGAAAGAGAGCTAGCAAGCATGAGAATCAGAGATAAGATAGCAGCATCGAGAAAGCAGGGTATATGGACTGGTGGAGGGATTCCTCTTGGATATGATGTAAAAGAAAGAAAGTTAGTAATAAATCCAGTGGAAGCAAAGCTAATAAAGCATATTTTTAAGAGTTTTGTAGAGTACAAATCTGTCACTGCAGTAACCAGGAAATTAAATGAACAAGGATATAAAACGAAGGTGCGCAAAAGTGGAGGAGGACAAGAGTTCAAAAAAGCAACAGTAAGTAAGATACTGAATAATCCAATATACAGAGGCTTAATAAACCATCAGGGCACATTATATAAAGGAAAGCATAAGGCAATAATAGGTCAAGAGTTATGGAATAAAGTAAAAGAAAACTTTAGTACTAGAGAAGAACAAATAAGCACAAAAGAAGCAGCAGTGTTACTAAAAGGATTAATGCGTTGCTATACATGTGACGCTTCTATGCAACCAACTCACACTAAGAAGAAAAATAGAGAATATAGATATTACGCATGTGGAAAACATTTAAAGGGAAGAGAATGTAAAGGAAAGAATCAAACAATAGCAGCAGGAGAAATAGAGCAAGTAATACTGGAGCAAATTCCTTTGATAATAAGCAATAATGAATTAATGGAAAAAGCATTTAAAAAGGTTGAAAAAATAGTTCTGATAACTTTACAAGGGATAAGTGAGATGTGGGAAAGAATATTTCCAGTAGAGCAGCAAAATATAATACATCTAATCATAAAAACTATTTGGTTCAAAGAGGATGGGTTTAAGCTAGAAATAAGTAAAGATGGGCTAAAAAATTTAGTGGACAAATACAAAGCAACAGAAGAGCCAATAGAAGCAAAAGGAGAGGACATATCTATCTTTATTAGACATAAATTAAAGAAAAGCAGTGGAAAAAGCATGATCTTGGTTCCGGATGAAGGAGAGCTAAAGGAAAAAATAAATGATAAATGGCTAAAAGCACTAGTTAGAGCACATTTATGGCAAAGTCAGATAGACAGTGGAGAATATGCCAATATAAAAGAAATATGCCTTGCAAATAACATATCGTGCCCTAAGTACGTTGGATCAATTTTAAAATTAAACTTTCTGGCTTCAGAAATAAAGAGAGCAATATTGGAAGGAACGCAGCCACAGCATATTATGTTAAATAACTTTATGGGTTCAAAAATGGATCTGTTGTGGGAAAAGCAGTTAGAGAAATTTTATGGCGAAGGCATAATAAAAACCTGATTTTAGGGATTGTAGTGGTCAATACTATAAATTAAGAGTTGATGTCCCTAAAGCTTTGTAGATTAATGAAGCAAATAGAAGAGTTTAATGTGCATTTATCTTTACAGTATCTTTAATTTATAATATTAGACTTTCTTTAGCATATTGTGAAAGGAGGGTAAGAGTGAGTATTAGTAAATTGAAAAATGATTTTTCTCACACACAGGAAAGCACTGATACTGGGTGCCATAAAATGGGTAGGAAAGTAAAGGAATTGCGATTGATACAAGGATTAACTCAAGAAGGCTTGGGAGATAAAGTTGGCGTATCATTTCAGCAAATACAAAAATATGAATCAGGAAAAAATGCAATTTCAATTGATAAGTTATTAGCTTTAGCACAAGCTTTATCTGTTGATTTGGCAGTCTTACTTCCTACTCCTATAGCACTACATGAAGAGAGTAGTTTTGAACATAAGGATGATGAAAGCAGTAGAGAAATATTAGAATTAGTTAGAGAATATAAAGAAATTAAGAGTCAAGAGTCACGCAAGGCGGTTCGTTCACTAGTAAGGTCCTTATCCTCATCACAATAAATTTAAAACATAGCCCACAAGCTTACTCCTCAAATGCTGTTGACTTACTTTTTATGCTAGTCTGGTTTTATATCTCATTCAAGAAGTTCTAGATAAGCCTCGAATTTATAGAGCTTGTTACGTTTTTTATTGTTTCTGTCTTCTACTAATACGTTAGCTTCAACAAATTGTAGAATGAGATTATTTACTGTGTTGTATGCTTTATCTAGTCTTTCGCTTAATTCCTTAATATTTATGATTGGAAGTTGGAAAAGTATGTTTAGTGCTTGCAATGCTATATCACGAATTTTGAAGAAATGTTGGCTTACCTGTATCATGTTTATTAAATCCTTCTCTAGTTTTTCAATACTTTTAGCTCTACAGTAAGCATCAAAGCTGCTATCTTTTATGGCATTTAAGTAATATTCGATCCATCCTTCAAAGTCACCATGAGTTCTTACCCTGTCTAAATACCTGTAATAATCAAAGTGATTCTTTTTAAAGTAATAAGATGGATAAAGTATTGGAGATGATAATAAACCATAATGAATTAGCAGTATAACAATCAAAAGCCTTCCAATTCTTCCATTACCATCTATAAAAGGGTGGATGATTTCAAATTGCACATGCGCTAGCCCTATTTTAACAAGTGAAGGTAATGAATTATGAGTATGAATGTAGCTTTCTAAGTTATTCATTAGAATAGTTACTTCTGATGCAGGGGAGGCAATTAGATCACCAACTCGCACAGAGTCTATACGATATTTACCACCACCTTCGTCAAGTTGCATCAGTTCTTTATGTGAAGCTAAAATGGTTTGTGATATAGTTGAATTTCTCATTGAGCTTAATGCTATATCAAGAGCTTTAGTATAGCTGATGACTAATTGTGTTTGTTTGTTCGGTTTTGTTGATGATATCCTTTGAGTAAAAACATCAAGTAAAGTTGTATGTATACCTTCAATAGCTGAAGAAAGTAGAGCTTCTTTTATAACATATGCTTTAATGAATCTCTCTAAGTTTGGTAAGCGCTCAGCCATTTCATTTAATTGGCCAAGTTTTATCATTGCTTCTCCGTAAAGAACGGTAATATTGTTACTAAAACTAAATGATGGATCCTTTGGTGGTAATGGATAAGGAACAAAGTGTGCAAGCTTATCTATATATTGGTAGTATCCAGTTTCACGCATTATTTCAATATATAGATCTAAATTAAAATAATTGTACTGGATTTTATTTTATATTTCAAGATAAATTGCTATAATGAAGTATAGGTTATAAGCTTCAACTAGAATGTGAGATATTTATCACTGCTAAATTTAGCATATAGATGAGCTCATAAGCATACATTGGTGGAGGTTTTGAAAGGGATTTAACTGTAGAAGAATACTTACGCTTCACACCACATTGGATCATCTATATAACTAAGCCAGCTAATGCTTATAAACAAAAGAGAACCTGTGACCATAAAAAACCTTTAGTCTTATTTATCTTTATATTTAGAGTTAATGTCTGCCCCACACTCAATAAGAAATTTTACTACTTCTTCACGCTCTTCAAGAACAGCTAGACGAAGTGCCGTATATCCAAAGCTGCCTTTAATGTGAACATCCGCACCATTTTTAACTAAGAACTTCACTATTTCCAAATGTCCTCTTGAAGCAGCTAAATGAAGAGGTGTACAATTATTGCAACCTCTCATGTTAACATCTACTCCATTTTCAATTAAGCACTCTACTGCCTTGAGGTGACCTTCATGAGCAGCGGCATGTAGAGGTGTATTACCATCTGCACCTTTAGCATAAACATCTGCTCCATGTTTAATTAAAACCTTGACTATTTCTAGATGACCTTTAAGAGCAGCAAAAAGTAATGGTGTATTATTATACTTATTTTTACTGTTGACGTTTGTTCCGTTCTTAACGAGAAATTGTACTACTTCTATGTGACCTTTAGAAACAGCAAAAATTAATGGTGTATCATTATCATGATTTTTAGCGTTAACATTTGCTCCGTTCTCAACAAGAAGTTGTACTATTTCTAGGTGACCTCTAGAAGCAGATGCGTGAAGAGGTGTATTATCATACATACATTTAGTGTCAATATTTGCTCCATTTATAATTAAGAATTTCGCTATTTCTGGGTAACCTTCTATAGCAGCAAGAAGTAGAGTGGTATTACCATCTTCGTCGGTATCATTGACATTAGCTCCACTCTCTATAAAAGATTTGACCGTTGCTAGATCTCCAATGTAAGTAGCGTTGTGAAGTTGTTTAACATATTTTGAAAAGAAGACTTTATTTTTCATATTGTACTCCACTACCGATATATTGTATTAATAATAATATAAAATAGTAGTATAAAATAGCCAGATATTTTTACTCTTGCTAATAAAGAGCTTAATTATCATCTAGAAAATTCTCAGCTAACTGTTGCTTGTATTTGACTCTGTTGAGTGTATTTACAGTCTTCTAGCTCCATTGAATCAACTCTACTTACTGGAAAATCATGAGAATGGTGATCATGTTCTTCGTTCATTGTATAAATATTATAAATGCAATATACAAATGAAATTAGAAATACTACACATAACACAGAGCAGATTTGCACTTGAGAAAATAGGTACATTAATCCCATTAGCAAAGCTGCTATACTTAAAGCTTTTTTTGCTTTGCTAATATTTGTTGAATTTCTTTTTTTTAAATCTGCAACTTTCTGTACTTCAGACTTAAGACCTTTACTCAGGTCAGATAATTTTGCATGTTCATCTTGGAGTTTCTTTTCTAAATTGAACACCTTTGTTTTTTTATCTTGTAGATCCTTTTCTAGATTAGAGGATTTTTTTTGCTCAGCTTGTAGAACTTCTCCTAGTTTAAAAACTTTTGCTTTTTCAGCTTGTAGATCTTTTGTTAAACTCAATATTGTTTTGTTTAAGTCTTGTACCTCTTGTGTTATCTTGTTAATTTTTCTATCCTTTTCTTTACATTTTTGATCTTGCTTTGCCAATAATTCCTCAATTCTTTTCTTAGAAGCTGAATCTTTACCATTCAATTCTTGTTCAAGCTTTTCAACTTTCTCTTTTACTTTTTCTAAATCTAACTCATATTCATTTCTTTCTTCTTCTACCAATTTTTTACGCTTTGTTAACCATCCGTTCTCTTGCTTTAATCCATCTACTTTCAGCTCTAATTCCTTAACGCTCTTTATGAATTGCTCTGTTTCATTTGCCACTGGTCTTAGATTGCTAGACTCTAATGAATTTCTTCTTGATAATAAACTCCGTCCTAAAAACGCACTGGAAGATTGGCTTTCATGTATTATACCATAGCCTTCAAATTCCGTATCTATAAAGCTGTTACACTCAGAACCAACAGTTTGAGTAAACGTTGGAAAATTACCATTAGATGTTGAATATAAATCAGCAATACCACTATCTAGACTAGAGATAGAATCTCTTTTTCTGTAACCAGAAGAAGAATCATTCCAGATGTTTGTTTGTGAGCTTACATTTTTAGTAATAGCATAGTATAAACTATTACCATTAATAAAAACTTCTGTATTCTGCCTCACCAATTCCAGTACTTCCTGTTTATCAGTTATTCCTCCAAATATTGGCTCACCTACTACTTCCTTTATACCATCTTCATTTACCAAAAAAGTGATACTGCAATCCACCTCTGCTTGAGCATTTTTTATCTTTGCTTGCCAGTTAACATTCACTTCACATAATTCTAAGCCAGTAAAACAATAATGTTCTTTATTATCACTGTCTTTCTTTGTTGTTAGATTATTGCTGTTTATAGATACAACTACACCTTTACTATAATTTATCATATCCAACCTAACCATTATACACCACTAACAATATACTAAATATAGCAATAATAACAATTCTTTTTTTCTATTTTATAAGGGCAAAGTTTAGTTTGCTTTACATAGACCAAAAGCTACAAACAGCAATAAACCTAGCAAAAAGTGTAGAAAATGGAGAAACTTAAAGAGCTAAGTTCAAAGACTATAAAAACCTTTTTTTTAGCGTCACACACAATTCAATTATTTACTTATTTACTTTTAAATTTCTCAAAAAAGGGCAAAAAATCCCTATATAACGGAGAAATAGATATCTTTATTAACAGGTTATGTAAAAATATAGGGATTTTTTAGGGAATAATTGAATACAAAACACCCTATGTATAATGGGTTAAAGTTGGCTACTGTGGCGGGTTTTGGGATATACTAGAATTACCATATAGAAAGGTTCTATGGACATCAAAAAGTGGAGGTTACGATACCAAAAAAACTTCTTCTCTGTTTCGTTATGTAAAACGAATGAAACTGGCTTAATTCCTTGTGTTTTTATGGTATATGATGTTAAATTTGGTCCATACCCAACTGAGAACAGAGAACAAAATTATAGCAAATTTTAACGAAATTAGTTAATAAAATAGAAATTTAGAAGTAAAGCAGTAAACAAAAGATTTTTTACCAACACTGTGTTGAAGGTCTTGCTGCTCTTGATTTTTTGTAGTATTCTGCATATTGAAGTTATAAAATTCAATCTATGTACTTACGCTCTATAACACCAGTTTTAGAAAGATTTTCTAAGCTTTATCCTGTTTTAGGTATCACAGGACCAAGACAGTCTGGTAAAACAACTATGGCAAAGACATTATTTGGGCACTTGCCGTACGTATCTTTAGAGAATATTGATATTCGTTTTCAAGCACAAAATGATCCTCGGGCATTTCTAGCTAATTATCAAAAGGGTGCTATTTTTGATGAAGTGCAGCATGTACCTGAACTGTTGTCATATCTTCAAGGAATAGTTGATGAATCTCCTATAAAAGGTAGATATATACTGACAGGTTCTCAAAATTTTGCCCTTAGTCACCATGTTTCTCAATCTCTTTCAGGACGCATAGGTATGACAACGTTATTGCCTTTGAGCTTATCTGAACTTGGTAAACCTATAGAGATTACCTTGGATATTTTTAATGGTGGATACCCAGGATTACATCAGCTTAACATGCATCCTCTTGATTTTTATCCTAGCTATATTCAAACTTATATCGAACGAGATGTGCGACAACTCAAAAATATTGAAAATATTGGCAGATTCCAAACATTTTTAAAGCTTTGTGCAGGTAGAGTAGGTCAGATCATTAACCTATCATCTCTTGCTCAAGATTGCGGTATCTCTCATACAACTGTACGACAGTGGCTGAATATTTTGGAAGCTAGCTACCTAATATTTCTTCTTCAGCCATTTCATCAAAGTTTTAATAAGCGTTTGATCAAAATGCCGAAGTTATATTTTTATGATACTGGTCTTGCTTGTACACTCCTTGGGCTTGAAAAGGAAAGTCAATTGGAAACACACTATCTTAAAGGAGCCTTATTTGAAAATTTGATTATCTTAGAAATTGTTAAGAAACGTTTCAATCAAGGATTACCTACTAATCTATATTTTTGGCGTGACAGGACTGGCCATGAGGTAGACTTGCTAGCAGAATGGGGTGGTAATATTCACGCTATTGAAATTAAGGCTGGCTCAACATTTCAAAGTGATTTTATAAAAAATGTACAGTATTTTTGTGAACTTTCTAAAATAGCTAAGGGATACTTAATCTATACAGGCCAGCAGAATGGATTACATGCAAAAGTTAAACTTGTACCGATGAAGGAAATAGAGCAAATATTCTGAAGATCTTTAGGAATTGTATTTATTGTAATAGGCTTAAATTCAAATGAGAATACCTTTGCTACTGTAACTACTTTTTTATCTCTAGAAAAATAATATGTCAAAACATAGTTGATGAAAAACAGCCTAAAAATAAATGCCAAAATATGTATTAAATAACTTGCGTTGCTGATTTTCACAATTACTATATAGCCAAGCTTAGCATAGTGGGTTTGAGTAATGAAAGTAATAGAGGGTTTCTATGCTAAAAACACAACATCCAATAGATTATCTAAAAAAAGAAGGAGAAGTTACTAATTTATTGGAAGAGCAGCAAAATACACAACAAAGTAGTGATTCTTTTAAGCCTAAATCTAGAGTACGGCGGCAGTATAATCCTGAAGATAATAACAGGAAGTTGTTTAATCTTATAAGTGAACATAAGAAGGGTAGTCCTTTAGTAGATAAAGTAAATGACATTAAAGGTTTACTTGATAAGGTGGATATTAATTATACTGATAGCGATGGTGATACATTTTTACATGCTGCTATACACGAAGGACATCAAGACGTTGTAAAATTGCTTTTAGAGCGTGGAGCAGATAAAACCATAAAAAATGCTAATAATAAAACACCACTAGACCTAGCAAGAGACAGTGGCAATCAGGAAATTATTGATATATTAACCCCTAAAAAAGCTAACTTGCTTCAAGCAGCTAAAGAAGGCAATATAGAACAAGTTAAACTTCTTGTAGAGGAAGGTGCAGATTTAAATATAAGGGATAACGATGGTAATAGACCACTACACTTAGCTGCTAAAGAAGAGAAGTTGGAAGTAGTAAAATACCTTATGGAGAAAGGTGCTCAATTCAATGCTAGGAATGATGATAGTAAAACACCTCTGCAGCTAGCAGAACAATACAATCATGGAGAGATTAAGAATATTCTGACTGCAACTCAAGAGCTATTTACTACTATAAAAGACGATACTTTAAATGAAGATCAAAAGATTGAAAGGCTTGAAAATGGTATCGGAGAAGGAGCGATTATTAATGCTGAAAATTATGATCATAGTGATACTCCTTTACATTTAGCTGCTGAAAAAGGTTACCTGAAGATAGTCGAATATTTTATAAATACAAAAAAGGAAGGCATTAGTATTAATATTAAAAATCATGCCGGTAGAACTCCTCTGTTCTATGCTATTGGGAGTGGTAACTTAGATGCTATCAAATATCTTGTAGAAAAGAGAGCTGATTTTACAACTCCTGATAAGTATAGCTTTACTCCCTTGTACTTTGCTGTTTTAACTTCTGACATCTCAGATGAAGTGGTATTAGATATAGTAAAATACCTAGAAGGAAAAGGTGCTGATTTAAAGATAATTCCTAAAGATACTGGCCTTACTCTTCTGCATACAGCAGCTTATAATGGTCATTTAAAAGTAGTTCAATATCTTATAGAAGAAAAGGATTTTCGAGTTGATATAACAAGTAATAGCAATAATACCCCATTGCATGAAGCTGCTCATGGAGAAAAGTTGAAGGTAGTAAAGTATCTAATTGAAAACAAGGCTGATGTTAACACAAAAAATAAAGATGATATGACTCCCCTGAGTTATTACCTGAATTGGGCTGCTTACAAAGGAGCTAAATTAGAAGTTGCTCAATACCTCATAGATAACGGAGCCGATATTAGTATCAAAGATAAAGATGGGAAAACTCCGTTATACAATGCAGTTCAACAAGGTAAGGAAGAGATTGTTAAATTCCTTGCAGAAGAAGCTGATGAAAAGACTATTGACATTAAAGATGCTAACGATAGAACACCACTGCTCCAAGCTGTTGAAAAGGGTAATTTTCTTATTGTTGAGCATCTTGTTAAAAATAATGCTAATGTCAATGCAAAAGACAAAAATGAGAAAACGCCTTTAGATATAGCAACTGAAAGCAGTAGATCAGATATTATTGAGTTGCTTAGAAATACTAGAGAGGGTATTTCGTTTGATGTTAAGAGACCGATAAATTCATTTGTTGGAAGAAAAGAAGAGTTAAGGAATTTACATAAAGCAATACTACGTAAAAGTGATCAAGAAACATCTCATATAACCTCTATTACTGGTTTAGGTGGAGTAGGTAAAAGTGAAGTAGCAAAAAGGTATATTCAGAGGTTTGGTAAATACTATGATGGCAATGTTATATGGATCAATGCTGAAACAGATGAAACGTTGAAAGTGTCATTTCATAAATTAGCTAAAGAGAAATTAAAAATTAACATCAAAGATATAGATGAAGAAGAGAGGAGTTTAGGATCTATTGTTGAAGACGTATATAAATACTTTGCTGACAAAAAAAGTCTTTTCATTTTTGATAATGTTGAAAAAGATGATATTGGGGAATTTTTGCCTAAAAGTGAACACAAACCGTACATTTTACTTACTTCTCGTAATCGTGAGCTGTTTAGTGAGCAAAAGATAGACCTGAAAGTTTTTTCTGAGAGTGAGTATAAACTTTTTATCAAACAAGCATTGGGTGAAAATGCCTTACAGGATCGAGATGTAGAAAAATTGGGAAAAACCCTAGGATACTTACCCTTAGCTCTACAGCACACAGTAGCATATATCAAAAAATCAAATTTCGAGATTAGCGACTATGTGAAAATATATGAAAAATCCGAAGAGGAAGTAAAATCTTTACTTGATCAGTCAGGCTTAAGCTACGACAAAACAATTTTTGCAACTTTTAAAATTACAGTTGCTAAGATAGAACAATCAACAAATGAAGAAAGTGAACTATCTAGAGAGATTTTAGATATAATGGCTTATCTTGCTCCTGATAATATTCCCAAAAAAACATTTTTAGAATTAGCACTAAACAGCATACAAGAAAATAATCCTGAGATAAAAAACATTAGAGCACAAGGGAAATTAAACCGTGCTGTCAACTTACTAGACCAGTATTCTGCAATTAACTTAGGACAAGATCAATTAAATATTCATAGGTTAACACAACAAGTAATAGTATTCGATTTAAAAAGTAAGAATGCAGAAGAAAAAACTTTAGAAAAAACTCTTGGGTTACTTAAAAAGCAAATGGTAAGTCATGATAGTATAGAAAGTTACACACCTCACATCATATCAGCTTGGAGTTATGCAAAGCAGTACGATAAGTTGGTAGAAGATTTTATTGTTAATGATGTGATTAATGACGTTAAGAATAGAAGCACCAGGTATTTTCACTTGATTGCTGGAAGTAGCAATGATGAAATTGTTAACACAATATTAAGCAAAATAAAAGATCCTAATAAACTTCGTAAGGTCATTAATACAAGAGATGAGAATAAAAAGACACCTTTACATTATGCAGCGCAAGGTGGTAATGAAGAAATAGTAAGGTTGCTAATAAGCAAAAAAGCTAATGTAGATACCCGTGACAGAATTGACAATAGACCTTTGCATATAGCTGCAAAAAATGGTCATCTAGGAATTGTTAATGTTTTATTAGATAATAAGGCTAACGTTAATGATGAAACTAGTCCTCAATATAAATTTACCCCATTACACCTAGCAGCACAAAATGGTCATCTAGCAGTTGTGAATGTTTTACTGGGTAAAAGAGCTGAAATTAATTCTAAGACTAAACATGAGTTTACACCGTTACATTTAGCTGCACAAGGTGGTTATCTTGAAGTCGTGAATTCCCTACTAGATAAAGGTGCTGAGATTGAAGTTGAAACTGAGTATAAAAATACAGCATTACACCTGGCTGCAAAAAACGGTCATTTGGGTATCATTGAAGCTTTATTAGAAAAAGGTGCTAATGTTAATGCTCAGGATAAAGATGGTTTTATATCATTGCACTGGGCTGCTTTTTTAAATGATCATGTGAACGTGGTTAATAAACTACTAGAAAATGGTGAAATAAACATTAATGCTAAAACAATCAAAGGTAATACACCGCTACATTTGGCCGCAGGGAAAGGTCATTTGAAGGTTATTGAAGCTTTAATTGCAAAGAGTGCAGATATTGATGCTCGAAATAACGAAAATAAAACACCGCTGGAGCTAGCTAAAGATCAAGAGACTATCAATATTTTTGAAAGGCATAGGCAATCAAGCTTGGTTGATAATGCTTATTTAGAAGCCAGTCAAGCGGGTAATCAAGAAATATCGTCTAGTAAAATAGAATCATTTAATGCAGAATTATTCACAAGAATTAATGTACCAGCAGATGGGAGTTGTTTATTTTGGGCTGCTGCTTTAGCTTATTTCACTCCTGTAAAATATGATGACAATGCCTTTCAAGAAAGATTTGAGAGATTATTTGGAAATACACAGTCTCAAGAACTAACGCAAGTACAAAATTTAATTAAAGCCTATGATCCATCTTCAAATAGTGCGGCTATTCGTAATGATGAAACGCTAAGAAGATTAGTAACAGAAAAATTTCGCAATAGAGTAATAGATGAGATATCTTCACACCAAAGCAAATTTGAGGAATCTATCACTATTCACGATTTTCTTTATAGTAAAAATGAAGACTATGTTGTCGGTGGTACATTTCAAGGAAGGTTTCGTAGTGAGTTTAGCACCGAAATTAGCGAATATAACATTGATATCAGTAAGCTCAAACCTGCTACTTTAAATGAAGCTACAGTACAAGAGATTGATAGCGAGCTTGATAAGATACCAGACCAAAATAAAGTTAAGAAATTTAAATTTGAAACATATGTAGAGTATATGCGTGACTCTAGAGCTTGGGGTGGTAATCATGAAATACAAGCGATGAGTCAAGTGTTACATAGTAATATACTAGTATTTTCTGATGGCACTAAACATTCTATCAATTATGATAATACTAATGACCAAATACAATTATTCAATAATGGAGAATCACATTATAACTTTGGCTTAGTAAAAGCACAGAAGTTAATTGAAGCTATCAGTAGCAATGAACAACAGAAAGCTAGAACTTATCTTAATTTGGGAATAGATAATGTTAATTATAAAGACAGTGAAGGCTGGACAGTATTACATTTTGCAGCTCAATATGATAATAAGGAGATTGTTCAATTACTCTTAAATCAAGAAGCAGATGTTAATATTAAGAATCGTCTTAAACAAACTCCATTAGATGTTGCGAGGCTTTTTGAAAGAAACGATGTTGTTGATAGGTTAACTCAAGTAAGATCTTCTGTGCAGCAAGCGTCTATAGAACAGGATTTAGTTGTTGATCCTCAGTTAAAGTTTTCCAGTCGTAATCAAGCAGAATCATCTAATCAAATAGAGCAGCGGTCAACAAATAGAAGAAAAGGGACCTCTGGTATTAGTGGTCAGCTTTATGAAATAGAGCTATCAATGTTATTTCTGCTACAAGGAGTAAAACAAAAAAAAGATGGGAAAATAGAAGGCTTTTACTTAGACACAAACATGGCAGAAGCAGGAGATTTTGATGATGTGGTCTTTAAGTATAAGTATAACGAGAACGAAGTAGAAAAATCAAAGATTATTTTCTTGCAAGCTAAACATAGAGAAAATCCCGAAAAGGGAAAAATTACTGTTGATAAACTATTGTCAAAATTAGATAAGGGTGACTTTCTATTAAAGAAGTACTTTACTTCTTACCGTAAGATTAAACAACAATTTTCAGAAGAAGGAATAGATCCAATATTTGGAAGTAAGTTTGAGGACTCTAATTTTATTATTTACACTAACGCTCTTTCTACTTTTAGTAACACTGATAGTAGTATTAAAGAGGCAGATATAAATGAGAGCGATTTTTTAAGAACGTTAGATTTGCAAAGTAAATATTACCAACTTGAATTTAATAGTGGTAGAAAAGAAGAGATATTGAGCGTTTTAGAAAATGCATCAGATTGTAGAAGGTTAGCAAAAGAGCTAGTTACAGCTATTTCGTCTGGAAAGGGAATAGATATGCAAAAAGATATTTTCAAGAGCTATCATATTGCACTTGCAGAAAAAGTGATTGATAAGACAAGCATAAAAGAAGGTAAATTGAATAATAATTTTTTAGATGATAACGAAAATCTATCTTCAGAAGATAAAGAGTTTAGAAGAATCTTTTTTGAAGAAACAGGAAAAGTTTTTAATAAGCAAGGGGATGAGTTAAAGCAAGAGTTACAGGGTAAAGTTATAAAATTTTCTGATAAATTTGGAGTTAAAGATGGAGATTCAAACCTTCTATTACCAAGTGATCTTGTTACTGAAAATGAGGTTGAGGAGTTTTTAAGTAAGCTAAAGCTTTTTTTTGGTCAGCCTAGTGAAAGTCAGTTGAGTCAAATCCTGAGGCAAAAAATACAGTCAGTCTATAAAGTAGAGCAAAATGACATTGATGCAACCTTTGCTGATGTTAAAAGTAAAGTAGAAAGATGGTGGAAAGATGGAAATGATTACCTGACAGAAGACAATAAATTTTTTCAAGAGTCAGCAAAGGTTTCAATTTGGTTTGATGTGAAAGATCCTGTGCCTTTATTTACTGGAAGAACTGAAAAATTACAGGAATTACATAGAGCATTACAAAATGGAGGTCAGCTAGTAATATCACAGATGGCTTCTGTAACCGGTCTTGGTGGTATAGGTAAAAGTGAGTTAGCAAGAAAATATATCAGTGAGCATAGTAAAGACTATGATGATAATGTTGTCTGGATAAATGCTGATAACTACTTAACTATTGCAGAGTCTTTGCGTAGATTAGCTAAAGATAAGTTAGGAATCAGTACTACAGATGAGAATGGTAAGGAAAAAGAAATAAAACTTATTGTCAAAGATGTATATAGTTTTTTTGTTAAAAGGCATAGGAAAAGTCTTTTTGTTTTTGACAACGCTGGAAAATATAAAGCTGTTAAAGAAGGAGACGAAGGCATAGATAAGTTTTTACCATCTGGTCCTAATAAGCCTTCTGTTCTTATAACTTCACGTGATCAAGAATGGGGAACAAGTATAGCACAATTACAATTAGGTGTATTTACTAAAGAAGAAGCAGTAGAATTCATTAGAAAAGCACTTAAGATAGAGGCTGGATTACAAGAAAGCGAGATCAAAAATCTAGCAAAAGAGTTGCAATATCTTCCTTTAGCATTACAACAAGCAGTATCGTACATTAAAAAAGAGGATGATGAGTCAAAGAAGTTAGGTAAAGAAGGGTTTACAATAGGCAGTTATTTGGACAAGTTCAATGAGAAGAAAAGTGCAAGTGAATTACTAGGGAAAGCATCAGGCGAAACACATGACCGCTACACTGAAACAGTACTTACAACTTGGCAAATTACAACTGATAAAATAAAGCAGAAAAGAACACGTGGTGGAACGCAAGCTTTGGAAATGTTAGAAGTTATGGCTTATCTTGCTCCTGACAAAATTCCAATGGAAGAGATATTTTCAAAATTGATAAGTGATGAAGATGCACGGAATGAAGCTGCTCTATTGCTCGATCAATATTCTATGGCTAATTTAGATGGCGGAAAGCTGAACATACATAGGCTAGTGCAACAAATAACAAGGTTGAAGTTAGAAGATAAGGAAGAGGAAACTTTAAGAAAAGCTTTAGAATTAATAAATGATAGTTATGTAGCTATAAGTCATGTTACATCCGTATGGGATTATTCGAGTAAGTATGGCAAATTAATTGATAATTTTTATTTTAGTTCAGTGTATGGTGAAAGCAAGAGTACACCACTGCACTTATTTGCTGATAGTGGTAATTATGAAGCAACAAAAGCTATATTAAAACACATAAAATATGATGGTTACTTTAATAAAGTACGAAAGTTATTTTCATATGTTTATGATATTGACAGTAAAGATACCTATGGTAGGACTCCTTTATATAGAGCTGCTGAGAATGGTCATATGAAAGTTGTAGAATTGCTTATAGATAGTGGTGCAAGTATTCATGTCAATAGTGCTGCTGCTTCTTCATGGATGGCTTCAGGTTGGACAGTATTGCATGGTGCTGTTTATGGAGGCAATAAAGATGTTGTAAAATTTCTTGTTGATAAAGGTGCAAATGTTAATGCTAAAGATAGCATAGGTAGAGATCCATTGTATATAGCTATTAATGAAGGTCATGAAGAAATTGCTAAATTGCTGGACAAAACTGGTGAGAACGTGTTGTCTATTGTTGCATCGTTAGGTAAGATAGGAGTTATTAAAAAGATACTAGAGAATAAATCAGAAGAAGAGAGAATAAGAATAACTAATCCAGCAAAGGAAGGAAAACGTGGTCCTTTACACTTAGCTGCTAACAATGGTCATCTGAAAGTTGTAGAATTGCTTATAGAAAATGGTGCTGATATTAATAGTTCTGCTTATGATGGTTTTACACCATTACATTTGGCTGCTTCTGAGGGTTACTTGGATATTGTAAAATTTCTTGTAAAAAAGAGCAATGATAAATTCTCTATTTTAGAAGTCAGCGACATATCAGGTTGGACAGTATTACATTCTGCTGCTAAAAGTGGTCACACTAAAGTTTTAGAATATCTTATTAACAAGTTTAGCGAGAACAAAGAAGAACTTGCCCTTATTAATGCCGCAGATAAGAAAGGTACTACATTATTGGAAACAGCTGCTTTTCATGGTATGCTTGACACTGTTCAATTCCTTATAAACAAAAAAGCAAATATTAATACTGTCAATATATTTGGAGTTACACCTTTATTTGCTAGTGCTATTCAAAATAACTATGAAGTAGTTAAGTACTTATTGGAACAGAAAGAAATAAAGATTGATTGCGATGAAAAAAAAGTTCTTGGAATGCTTCATATCACACCATTACACGCTGCTGCAGTATATGATAATTTAGACATGGTTAAGCTTTTAGTAGAAAGAGGATTAAGTGTAAATGTTGGTGAAAAGGATAGTTTAACACCTCTGCATGGTGCTGCATTTTTTAATAGTGCAAAAGTTATAAAATATTTAGTAGATAATAGGGCAAGCACTAATGCAGTGATTAATTTTTCTAACATTGCTAATGTCCTGAATTTTATCAAAGCAGATTTTAAAGGAGGATATGCAGAACAGTTTATCGGTTATATTATTAAGTTTTGTAATGTCTGTAACTTTATAGGTGCACGATTCACACCAGTGACAATCTCTACAGCATTTGAATACAATAATAAATTGGTACTGAGAGATATTAATGCTAAGCCCATTCATTCGATAGGATCTAGAAGTATATCGTTATTATTGTCAATTCCTCCGATTGCAAAGCAATTACGAATAATGAAAGATTATGTGCAGAAGAAAAGAGATGGTGAACAAGGCATTCCTGGAGGTGAAGATTCTATATTTTTCGATATTACCAATTACCGTGCGCATGTACAATATTATAAAGTCCAACAAAAAGCATTCTTATATTTAGATAAGTATATAAGTAATCATCTTTCTGATGCTAAGGTAAAAGCAGTAAAACAAGGACTATACTTACCGTCATTCGAAAGTAGAAATGTCAAGATTGATGGTAAATGTGCAGGAATAACCCGAATGGTATCACAGGGTTTATTTTTTGGAGGTATAGAGGATTATGGAAGGGCACATAAATTATTCCTAAACAACCTGAAAATTTCAGTAGAACTATATGAGCGATTGGCACAAGGAAAGCAGATATCTGAGAGGGAAGAGAAAGAGATCTTTGCATTAAGTCGATTACTTGATAATGCTGAACAGGAATTAACCTCACCTACAAGTAGCTTACCTTCAACTCTTAGCCATATCAAAAGCTATAAAACACTTGATGATCTATCTCATTATGTAAGTGGACTTACTGAAGACTTTGCTATTCATTTAGTGACCAGTAATCACGTAGTTGCAATTTACCGCACTGGTGACACTTACACATATTTTGATAGTAACGTTGCGCTGGTGTCTGATTTAAAGAGTGTTGATCAACTAATGAAGGTTGTAAAAAAAGGAGTAGCATATGCTGGATACGCGCTGGCTGAAGAAGGATTTTTAGTAGAACATTTTGATGTTACAGAAGCGAATAATGCATTAACAACTGAGCAAAAAGAAATCTTAGAAAGACCAATACAAACCGAACGTCATCTTCTTTCTCTACAAGATCAAGAGCATGGTTTGATCGATGTTGATGGTGAGAAGATATCTCGAGTAACATTGTATGACATGGGAGCTAAATTGTATTCAGATGGTAGTGCCTCTGTACTTATTAATTCTGAAATGAGTAGTGAAGATTTGGCAGAAAATTTAAATTCAGGAAAAATAAAGATCACAGCTCGTGAGTATCTGCAAAGCCTTAAAGGTAATAAGAAGGAAATAATACAAGGCTTAGTACAAAAGACTTCTACTCTTTCTTTTGATGGATCAATTGGAGAAATTAAAGATGCTAAAACGGTTAAGGATTTAGTTCTCTCTGAAGATGGCCAAATGTTAGATTCTTATCAATTGAATAAAATTTTGAAAGGACCAATTGAACAGTCAATTAAAGCTCTTCCTTACTATCTTGAAGTTGCAAATACTAAACACTGGCCAAATAGACTCACCAACGCTGCTGGTAGAATCAGTATGGCTAAAGGGTTATATGATATTGCTCATTGCAAATTATTAAACAGATGAAACATGGTATTTTCTTAACAAGAGGATTTGCTGGCCTGATTTCAAGTCCATTTGATATCTATGATTTAGTCAGTTCATCAATTGACTTAGCCAATAGCAAAAAAGGCACTAAAGAATGGCGAGATAGTATTGCTGGAGTTGTTTTCTCTGGCTCATCAGTTGCAACAGGTGTAGCATTTACTGCTCTTGGAAAGCCAGGAGTTGGAACTGTAGTTGGACTTGGAATCATTATTGGCCAAGGGCTTTATAGTGGCACTAGTATGGTAATTGAATATAAAAAGTACAAACTAACAACTAATCAAGAGTTTAGGCTCTTTTGGCATACATTTGCTCTACAATTACCACCTGAAGATGTTCAATACCTTGCAGCAAGAAAAGATGTAGTAAATAAGTTAGCTGAGCAAGCATGGGAATATCTGCAGAACAATACTCATGTGGCTGCGTACGGTATGGGACTTGGAGAGATTAGATTTGTCGATGATACTCATTCTCGTTCTAAAAGAATGATAGATGACATGGAGCAATCTATGACAGGTGCCAAATTAAGAAACGATGTTTATGTTCATAATCAAGAGGATCTGGAAGAAGCAATCAAAGAAATATTACCAAAACCAAAAACAGTAGTAGTTGAGCCAAGCAGTAGCTCTATTGGCATGAGTAATCCAAGTAACGAAAGAAATGGTCGAAATTTATCACGTATTGTTCCAGTATCTCCTTCTTCTGAAGCAGAAATGCTTTGTCTTCCTCAGTTTACTCACCGTGATTACGAATATGGCAACAGCTTCATTGGTAGAAAACCAGTGTACACTGTTCCTCATAGTGATTTTCTTGTCCCTCATTGGGATAGTGGGTATGGCGATAGCCCTGCATTGTACAGCAATTCTTCTACAGCTATTTATCATTGTCACAATGCTATAATAGTTGGCCGTAAGAATGATACTATGGAAAACCCAACTATGGTGTTTGATTTAAGTTTGGTAAATGG
Source organism: Wolbachia endosymbiont of Folsomia candida (assembly GCF_001931755.2). Taxonomy (NCBI): domain Bacteria; kingdom Pseudomonadati; phylum Pseudomonadota; class Alphaproteobacteria; order Rickettsiales; family Anaplasmataceae; genus Wolbachia; species Wolbachia endosymbiont of Folsomia candida. Next base: position 1,093,366 of record NZ_CP015510.2, on the reverse strand, counting down.
AAATGGTCTGATAGTAAGTAGCAGTAAGTATAATAATCAATTCAATATTGCCCAAGGTGGAACAAAAATATATGGCAGCAATCATACCAGCAATGTCTTTACTTTAACCGATGATAATTTCTTTGGTAGGGTTTCTGGTGGCACAGCAAATGCAACTAATGTACTTGATGTGAGCCAGTTAAAAAGTAAAGGATTATCTTATGAAAATAATATCGTCACCACTCAAGAAGCCCAAATGACTGCTGAAAATATTAATCATTTTATTGGTAGAAAGGCAGAAGCAGAACATGTTGATTGTCAGAACATGAATAATAAAATAGTAATAGATAGTCGTGGTGGTAATAGTGGAAATAGCGATGTTGTAAGTAACTGCAGAAAGGTGATAGTTACAGGAAATACTAAGGTAGTAAGTAATGAATCTGACAATACTTTTTACATTAAACCAAGTGCTGGTCATGCTGAAATAAGGGGTGAAGGCAAAGGATTTGTAATATTTTCTGATACTGCATTATTACAAAGAGCTTCAAATATTAGTTATTCATCTACAAACAATACGTTATCAATTGAGATTCAAGGTAATAGTGGAAATAGTGGTACATTTACACTTGATGTTCAAAATTATTTAGATAAAGAGAATAATCATCATTATCTACTGATCGATAAGTATGGCAGTGTTATTGAACCTATCATTCAGCAAAATTCCACACATTTCAATTTAAAAGCAGAAATTAATTTGACCAATAGAGATGATGTTGCTCAGCGCTACCAAGAAATTTCCCAGGTTAATGGCAACTACACAGTCTATGGAGTAGTGAGAGATTTAGCAGGAAACAACATGATCTTTGGCTCTGAAGGTAGTGATGTAATACCGCTAACTCAAAATGTCACTTTTGCTCAAGGTAATGAAGAAAGTGATGTTTATAGTCTGATTTCAGGTGAGAAAGCTAATGTTACAATCAACAACTACGATGAGAAAAAAGCTCTTGATATACTTTACTTACCTACAGATTCAATTGAAACCAATAGAGTTGAAGATGATTTGCATATAGCTACAGGCAACGTAACAGCAAATATCAAAGTAGAAAATTTCTTTAGAAATAGCAGTTATAGACACTTAACAATAATAGATAAAGACAAAAACACATTTTTACCATGGCCAAGTAAACAGTCTTATGTGCAGCTAGTACCTTTCTTCCATGCGACAAAAGGTCAGTACATGTTTTTATTATCGGCAGAAAAGGTGCAAAATAATCCAGAAGTTATAGTGGACGCTAAGCTAGATGACATAAGGTTTTATAGATATGGAAATGACCTCATGTTAATGGATGATCAACCGCTAATAGTTAAGGTAGAAAACTTCTATGGCAACCAATATGGAAACTTTACATTAAATTTTCGTAGTAAAGAAAAGCTAAGTTCTAAGCAGTTATCTGAATTAGCCAAAATTGCAATAAATTATCAAGATGAGATAAGAAGTAGCTATTATGACAGTTTTAGAGAATATAGGATGTCTACTTTTAACTCTACTATTTATCACAACCAAAAGTTTGTTAATGGTAGTTTAACTACAGTAGAGCCAGATGATAAACGAGTAGGAATATTGCTACTTAAAGACCCTGCAGATATTGAGGTGTCAGCTGATAACAATGATCTTGTCTTTGCTCAAAATAATGCCACGTTTGTCATAAAAAATTGGAACGAAACAGATCATAGAATTTCAATGTTGAGGTTTGGTCAGGAAGATAAATCATCAATAGAAGTCAGAAAATTAGATAAATTTGATTTGTCAGAAGTTGCAGAAATTCAGGCTGTAATCAACAAAGCTGCTCAAAGTAATGCTTTGGATGAACAATTAGAAAAGTTAAACGGCAAAATAGTAAATGGCCTAAAATACTTATTTGCAAGTAATGGAATAGCAAATGGTATTGATACTTATAGCTGCCTAGGTTTTGATTCAATGGAAGATCAACAAGAGTTTGTTGCTGCGTATTCTACTCTTTATAACAAAGAGAAGTTAAAAGAAGTTTTACAAGATAGTCAGGTAGTAGAAGCGCTGACATGGCTAATAACAAAAGGCTACACTAATTTATCATTAAAAAATCCTGATAAAGAGAAATTAAACGATCTTGATCAATGTTTTGGCGCCAAAGATAATTTTACGATAGAGAATAGGAATAAAGTTTCTGTACTGAAGTTTAACCAAACAATAGAGGTAGATTTATCAGAAGTATCAGAGATTCAGCATTTAATAAGTAAATATGGTATAACCCAGCTAGAAGAATTAAGTGACGAAGAAGAATTTAAATACTTACTTGTAGGCATGGACATAAGAAATGGTATTTATAGTTGTGTAGCAGAGAAAGATACGCAAAAGATTTATAATCCTTATTACTATGAATGGATTAATTGGAATTTAATAAAAGATCTTATCGAGGAAGATAAATTTGATGTAAACAGAAAAGCAAATGACGGAAATACAATACTACATGAAGCAGCATCTTCTCATAATTTGGGTTCTAGTAAATTAGATGTAGTAAAATATCTAGTAGATGAGAAGAAAGATGATGTAAACAGTAAAGCAAATGATGGTAGGACTCCTCTTCACCATGCTGCATTTTCTGGAAGTTTGGATCTAGTAAAATATCTGATAGATGACAAGAAGGCTGATATTAACATAAAAAGCAATGACGGTAAGACTTCTCTTCACTATGCTGCTTATTCTGGCAATTTAGACCTAGTAAAATATCTTGTAGAGGAGAAAAGGGTTGATGTAAACACTAAAGACAATTATGGCAATACTCTTCTACACGAGGCAGCATCTTCTGGTAATTTAGATCTAGTAAAATATCTTATAGATAAAGGAGCTGATGTTAATGCTAAGACTAATGGTAATTGGACATCGCTGCATAAAGCTGCTGAAAAAGGTCATAAGGAAGTATCCCTAGCTTTATTGGACGAAGGTGCTGATATTAATGCGAAAACTAATGGTGGATGGACAGCTCTTCATTGGGCGGCATACAAGGGTAATACAGAGACAGTTTTAGCATTACTGAATAAGGGTGCTAATGTTAATGCTAGAACTGATAGTGGTGAGACAGCTCTTCATATGGCAGAACAGCACGGTAGAAGAGAAATTGTTGATTTATTAAAAAATACTACAACACATCAACGCAGCCGTCGTGCTATTAATACAAAAACTATTACAAGTAGTAATGTATCAGATGATCTTGAGTTTTTTGCTGCCCAAAATAATGCCACTCCTGTCATGGAAGATGGGAATCATAGTGTTGAGGAGAAAGCTACAAGCAGTGCTATAAGAACATCTTCGTTGATAAATGATTTATTCGGTTGGGTAAAAGGTTCTATAGGTGGGTTATTTAACTCTCGCACCATAGAATCAGAAAAAACATCCAGCTCTACAGCTAAGGACCTACCAAACATATCACAAGTAGATGTTGATGGTATAATACTGCTCTTGGATGTATTTATAAGAAAAATTACAGGTAAGAAGCCTATCTCTACAGAAGGTAAGTCTATGTTCTTACTAGAAGCACAGGGCCATGCATTAAATATCACTACAAAGTTCGAGCAAGTATTAAATGAAACAGCTGTTAAGTCAGGTATATCAGTAACGAATTTAAAGTTTAATCAAGTAGCCACAAGTTCAGCTATAGTTGGACAAATAAGAAATGGTAATTTTTCTGAAATATCAAAGACCTTATACTCATCTGCAAAAGAAGCTAGTCCAGAGTTTAAACAAACTGATAAATTCTTAGATCGTTTAAAGAATAACATAGAAGAGGTCTTGGCTGAAAAAGAAGTTGAATTGCTTGTAGGAAAACAAAAGCCAATAAATGTAGATAGATTACCTAAAGCTAAACCGGTACTTCAAGAAGATAAACCAAAAAGCTTATTGAGTGATCTAGCAATAGAAAATTCAAGTGCAAGGAGAATACAGTAATGGGGAGAAAATTCATTTTTATAAATAGATTTTTAAGTGAGGTATAAGATGCCTAATGGAAGAAAGTTTACACGAGAATTCAAGCTAGCAGCTATAAAATTATGTAAAAATACAGGGAAAACAGTTACGAAAGTAGCAAGAGAATTGGGTGTTGATTCTAGTGGACTGTATAGGTGGATAAGGAAGTATGACAAAAAAGAGTCAGCAGCACGAGATAATAGTAATGTGGCTCCTTGTGACAAAGAGAGATTTGATTTAAAGACAGAGTAAGGTACGGAAAGCTATATGGTCCTTTCTTTCTGTAGTTCCTTTACCTTGTCAACAGAGAGACCTGTTATTTGAGCTACAATATCCACAGATATACCAGCCTTAAGTGAATTTCTTGCTACTTCAATTTTCCCTTTCTCCGCACCTATTTGGATGCCTTCCTCTCTGCCTTCCTCTTTACCGATTTGTATGCCCTTTTCAGTAGCAAGATCAAGTTTATATTCTAGGATGGCTGCTTCTTTCTGTATATCCATAATTCTCTCTTCGTAAGCTGCTAGATCTTTTTCATTCCAGTGAAACTTATCTAACTCATCATATGCGAGCTTTATAATTGGTGCTTGTTCTGCAATTTTTTTTAGGTCTTCATCTGTAGTATCCTCTGCATACCGAAAGAAATAGCACCAACGTTCTATAGTGTTCTCTAGTTGATCTACTGTGCTTTTAAGAAATTTAGGCAATTCAATGAAAACAAACTGAAAGTCTTTTAAGTAATGTCCATTGGTTTTGATATCACGTATATTATGAGTGGAAATATAATGAACATCTATAGGAAATAAATTACAATTAGAAATGGCGATGAAGTAAACTTTTTGTAAATCAAAATAACTGCATGACTGTCTAGAATAAGCTTTAGCAGCATATAGTTGGGCACGTTTTTCAAAGCCTTTGTCTCTAGCGACCTGCATCTCGATTACGAATCTATTACCAATAGAATCTTTGCAAAGAATATCAACTATACTTTGTTTGTCAGAGGCAATCTCAGGATCCATGATAGTACTGAGGAATTCTACTTCTTGTATTGCACTTTTCTCAGTAAACCCTAAAATATCATTTAGAAAGTGGATAAGAATATTTTGATTTTTCTCAGTACCAAAGATTCGTTTGAACGTTAGATCACATTTTGGGTCTAAAAACTTGGAAATAGCCATAATTAAGACGTCTAAAAAAGCATTAGTGATTATACATTATTAGTCATCAAAGTTCAATTTTTTTATTTTCCAACTGCAATAGAAATCAAAAATCAATATATTCACCATTATTATTAATAAAAAAATATCAAAAAATATTCAAAAAAGATTTGACTTACTGAAAAATTGATGGCTCTATGTGCACCACTGCCAAAAAAGCAGAGTAAATAATTGAATTTGTTTAGTCGTTAATAAATAGGTAATTTTATGAATAATAGTGAAAACAAAAGAAAAACAGAACTGGAAAAAAGAGTATTAGCAAGCAAAGGTAGGTCGTCATTACTTGATCTTGAGCTGGTGGAGCTTATTTTATATTCTTCATTTAATAATGGGGAAAATAAAGAAGTTGCAGAAAGATTATTAGAGCTGTTCAAGAGTATTGGTAAGGTGATTAGCGCTGACTTTCATGAGCTGAAAAGTGTAACTGGTATGAACGATTCAGCAATAGCAAGTATTATGTGTGTGAGGGAAACAATTGAAAGAATGCTCAGAGAAGATCTGGAAGAACTGCCAATAATTGAGAATCAGAAAAAATTGATAGAATACTTAAGAGTAACAATAGGCCAATTAAGTATAGAAAACTTTCGTGTTATTTATTTGAACAAGAAATCTCGTATTATCGATGAGTACACTCAAGAGGGAACAGTAGATAAAACACCTCTATATGCGAGAGAAGTAATAAAAAGAGCACTACTAGTAGGAGCAACTGCAATGGTTATAGCACACAACCACTTAGGAAGTGCAAAACCATCACAGCACGATATAAGTTTAACCAAAATCCTATCATTAGCGTGCAGTAGCATGGAGATAGAGTTAATTGATCACATAATTGTGACAGAAAAAAATTACTTTAGATGATATGAATAGTTATTGCTCGGTTGAGAGCATGAGAAGATAATAACTTCTCAGAGTGGATAGGTAGCAGGTTGGGCAAAGCTTGAGGCTCCCTCTGCTTTTATATGCAGTGAAAGAAGACCTCGTACTTTAGATTAACCGCACCTGCCACCGAAAACCATCGTGCGGCCCATAAAATTCGGTGACCGCGTATAGGAGTTTGGATCAACCGGCAATATTCTACTCTGATATATTATTATGCAATTGGAGGAAAAAGTATGCGTTACATTGGAGTTGATTTACATACAAATAGCTTCACTGCCTGTTATTTAGAGCAAGAAAAACCAGAATATATTCGCACGTTTCGCTTGCAGGATATAAACAATTTTATTGAGAATCTTCAGCCAACAGATGAAGTAGCTTTAGAAGCAACAGGTAACAGCTGTTTCTTTTATGATGAAGTGTTACCTTACGTCAAGCGTGTGGTAATAATTGCTCCTTTGCAATTCGAAGTTATTCGCCGTTCTGTACACAAGACAGATAAGCATGATGCAAGAGCTATTGCTTTTTTTCTAAGCAAGGATATGCTGCCTGAAGCAAGATGCAAAAACACACAATATCAGCAATTAGTTTCTCTTCTTAAAACAAGAGAACAGTTAGTAAAATCACGGATATCTTTGATTAACAAAATGCACAGTCTTTTTAATTACCACGGAATAAAAATTAAAAAGGAAGCACTGACAACCAAAACGGGGTTTAAACGTGCTATTCAAAAACATAATTGGTGTCATTTGGAAAAAGTTGAAATTGAAGTGATCAGCTATCACCTAGAAGCTATACGAGAAAGCCTCAAGAAACTTGAAAAGGAAATTGAAACTTTTGTTAAACAGCTTCCTGGATTTTATAATCTCATTAGCATTAAAGGCATTGGTGTAATTTCTGCAGCTGTTTTTATTACAACAATTGGTGATATTAATGACTTTCGCGATCCTGAAAAACTCACTGCTTATTTTGGAGTTGTACCATATGTTTCTCAATCTAATCAACAGTGCACGATTGGAAGGATTACCAAACGAGGGTCGAAAATGGCACGCACTGCTTTAATACAGTGTACTTGGGTTGCTCATGGTTAGAATTAACTGCACCTAAGTCCAGTCGATATTCGGGATACGCTACTATTACTCATCCATTCCATCCATGGAAGGGGAAAAGTTTTCAAATATTATCAACAAAAAACTTTAATAATCGGGATATATTTAGTTTGAAAACGTTGACGCGTGGTACAGTAGGCATTCCACGTGATTGGACAGACAAAGCAGATCCTAATCTTTATCAAACCCTTACTGATTTATCGCCTATTTTATCGTTTTCCCATCTTCAGCAGTTAGTTAAATTAGTTACCAATCTTGATCAAGCTAAAAATAGCAAAGAGGTTGATTAATGACTAACACAGAAACGATTATAGGAAAGAAATTATGCCATTGGAAGGAAAAACCTCCGTAATATCAGTAGATGCTACCAGGATAGCTATTTGTATAGCAAACATGTTGCATGAGTATTTAATAGTGGAACAACAATTGATTAAAACGGAGGATATTAATAATGACAGCACACAAAATTCAGAACCACCATATATTAAAACCAGCATACGTTTATTTAAGGCAATCAACAATGGGACAGGTAAGGCTCAATCAGGAGAGTACTGAAAGGCAGTATAAACTGAAAGATAAAGCGCAACAAATGGGATGGTCTCAGAATGCCATAAGAGTTTTAGATGATGATTTAGGGATTTCAGGAGCTCAAGCTAATAATCGAGAAGATTTTAAAATATTAGTTGCTGATGTATCAATGGGAAAAGTAGGAGCCGTGTTTGTACTGGAAGCGTCGAGATTATCTAGATCTTGCAGTGATTGGCATAGATTACTGGAATTATGTGCTTTAACAGATACATTGATTATAGATGAAGATGGTTGTTACAATCCTAATGACTTCAACGACCAATTGGTACTTGGGCTAAAAGGAACGATATCACACGCAGAGTTGCATTTCATCCGTGCTAGACTTTTAGGAGGTAAGGTAAATAAGGCTAAGAAAGGAGAGCTTCGATTTCCTCTCCCAGTAGGATTTTGCTATGATGATGAAGGTAATACTAGATTTGACGATAATGAGCAAGTAAGAAGTGTGATTCAATTATTGTTTAAAGTATTTAAAGAAAAGGGCAGTGCTTATGGAGTAGTACATCATTTTGGTAAGAACAAAATACAGTTTCCAAAACGAGCATATGGTGGTATTTGGAAAGGAAAGTTAATATGGGGAGCACTGACACATTCTAGGGTATGTTCAGTATTAAAAAACCCTTCTTATGCTGGAGCTTATGTTTATGGTCGCTTTAAATATCAGAAAAAATTATCAAGTACTGGATTGGTCAAGACAACAGTAGTTCGCCTACCGACAGAAGCCTGGCATACAATGATAAAAAACCACCACGAAGGTTATATAACGTGGGAAGAATATGTAGCAAATAAAAAGGTTTTAGCAAATAATCAAACCAGTGGAGAAGAGAATATGCTACCTACAGCAGTACGAGAAGGATTGGGATTATTGCAGGGATTATTAATTTGTAGTTACTGCGGCTGTCGTCTTACTGTAAGGTATAAGAGCAAAGGTGGTGTTCTTGCTGTTTATGAATGTAATTGGAAAAAGAAGTGGGGAGAAGATAGTAAGAGTTGTTTTTCTGTTTATGGAAATCCTCTGGATGAAGCTATCGTAAAAAGAGTATTGGAAGTCATGGAACCTGCGCAAATTGAGATTGCCGTAAAAGCATTTGAAGAATTGGAGCAACGAGGTCACATGCTAGATAAACAATGGCAAATGCAGATAAAAAGAGCAGATTATGAAGTACAACTGGCACAGAGACGTTATGAAGAAGTAGACCCATCAAATCGCCTAGTAGCTGGAACATTGGAGAAACGTTGGAACGAAGCTTTAATAGCATTGGAAGAAGCACAGAATCAATATGATGAATATAAGAAAAATGATGTACTTACAGCTACAAAACAACAAAAAGAGAAAGTGTTGGCACTAGCTCAGGACTTACCACGCTTATGGAATGCAGAATCAACAAGTGCAAGAGATCGAAAGCGTATTTTACGACTTCTAGTTAAGGATATTACTGTTGAAAAACTACGTAGTGAACAAAAAGCAGTACTACATATACGCTGGCAAACAAATGCTATAGAGGACTTAGAGGTGCAATTGCCAAAAAAATCCTATGACAGATGGAGGCATTCAGATGATATAATTGATCGGATAAGACAGCTATCGAAAACAATGACTGATGAACAAATTATTAGTTTGTTAAACCAAGAGGGGCTGACAACAAATAAAGGTAATCCTTTTACTATAAAAAGTATGAAATGGATTCGATTTAAACATAAGATCCCAGCACTATGTAATCAAAAATCTGAAGAAGAGTTATCAGTGAAACAAGTTGCAGAAAAATTCAATGTCAGTCATTACGTAGTACGTTATTGGATTGAACGTAAGTTTATTAATGCACGACGTATTGGTGAAAGGTTCTGGATATCGATAAGTTTAGAACAAGAACTGGAGTTAAAAAAACGTATTGAGAGCTCTTCTAAAATAGCAATTGCAAGGTTGAAATCACAAAAACAAATTGAAGGAGGTGTATTATGAAGTTATCGTGCCATCAACAGAGGACAAGCTGGTACAGATAATGCTAAAGAAGATATTGGAAAATATTTATGAAGCTGATTTTCTGGACAACTCATATGGTTTTCGCCCTGGTAGAAGCTGTCATCAAGCGGTAAAAGCACTAGATAAAGCAGTTATGTACAAACCAATAAACTACATTGTAGAAGTAGATATAAAGAAATTTTATGATAGTGTACAACACAAATGGCTAATGAGATGTTTAAGAGAAAGAATAGCTGATCCAAATTTACTGTGGTTAGTAAAGCGATTTCTGAAGGCAGGAGTAGTCGAGGCTGGACATTATGAAGCAACCGAACTAGGTGCGCCACAGGGAGGAATAGTAAGTCCTATACTAGCGAATATATACTTACATTATGTATTGGATTTATGGTTTAAAAAGAAATTTAAACCACGATTCAATGGATATATGGAGCTGGTTAGGTACGCAGATGACTACCTGGTATGCTGCGAAAGCGAGGAAGATGCTAAAGAATTTCTAGAGTCAATGAAACAACGGTTAAGTAAATTTGGTTTGGAAGTATCTGAAAATAAAACAAAAATAGTAAAGTTTGGTAAGAAGGAATGGCAGCAAGCAATAAGGGAGAAACGAAAAACAGAAAGCTTCAACTTTCTAGGATTTACGCACTATTGTGCAAAAAGTCGGCATGGCTGGCTAATTATCTTACTATTACCCACAAATATGTGGTACATGAGCGAGCCTCCATCCTTCTGCTAAATCAAAGAGACGTTTCCACCCTTTCCAAAGAGCAGAAGGTCCTGGTTCTGGATCGTGTTTTCTTGCTAAGTAACCTCCTAATTGGGCAATCCATGACACAGCTTCTTTTATGGTAGGTGCTATATTTGGACATGGTTTTCTGTGTATTTTAACATATAAAATCTTCCATTCTTCTTCAGCTAATAAAGTAGTACATGGTAATGTTGGGTTAGTTCTTGCAATTGTTGTGATAAAGAAAATTCTCCAAGCAATAACACTCATAACTGTTAAATATCGCATTAATCTTTCTGCTGTTCCAAGTCTACATTCCTCAACTTTAAAACCAGATTTTAAAATTTTATGGAATATCTCTATTTTCCATCGAAGACAATACCAGCCAACTTTTTCAACAGCTTCATCAAAGGTATTGACTGGAAGATTTGTTAAAAGCATCCACTCTAGCGGATCTGTTTCAGTGGAAGAGTCTTTTTCAACAACATAAACTGCATACAATTGTAGATCAGGTAGTCTTTCTGTTCTATATCTGATGTTGTTTCTAGGTGGATTCATCATAAATTTTCCAAACCTAACCTCTAAACATGCTGTCCTCTTTGGCTTGTTATCTCTAGCAGGAATTTCAAGATCTATTGTCCCCATGCAAGGAAAGCCTTGAATAAGCTTCCATAGTTTTTGTTTGTTCTTTTCAGAATATCTAGATTTTTTATTTATTTCTCTATCTTGGGCGGCTCTTACTAAAACTGCTGAGTCAAGACTATGTGCAAGTTCAAAAAAATCATAAATATCTGCTTCTCTGTCACATACAGTTATAGCTTCAGTCTGAGTTGAATCTATAATACTGTTTGTTTTCTTTAAAGCTTCCAACCACTTTATGCTTTCTTTATCTTCAATACAAACAGCAATGCGATGGCTTCTTTTTATTAGATTTTTAATTTCTTCAGAAATAATTGGTCTAGAATAAATCTTTTGGTCTAATATTCCAAGCGCTAAACCTTCTGTACTAATAGCAAAAGCTGTATGCATTAAGCTAAACTGAGAGGACACTTCAACTACTTTGGAATTAGTGGAAACCATATGTGGTTGAAGAGATTCTACTATCTAATTGAAAAGCTAGTGTTTAAATGGATAAACCGACGTAGTCAAAGGAAAAGTATGAATTGGGAACAATTTAGACACTATCTACGAGTTAATCCATTACCAAAGCCAAAAATATGTTTTTCTTTGTACACATAGGAGCAAATATTGTGAACACTATTATTGGAGAGCCGTGTGCGGGAAAGCTGCATGCACGGTTCGTACGGGGAAGTTATAGAAATGAAACTCAATCGCGAGGATTAGGACTATGACTTCTACCAACCAGGCTTTGGAAGAGAGGGAAGATAAGTACTTTTCTAAAATTGCTGATGAGCGGCTTGCAAATGATACAGTAGTGCCAGATAGTGAGGTTGACTGGGAAAAACTTCTTTCTTCGCCTAGCACTAAGAAAAAACCTAAGAAAAAATGTCAATCTTAACACAATCAGGAAGAGCTGCTATTGCTGCAAGTATCAAAGAACAGCCTATTCATCTTGCTTGGGGTAGTGGTAATGCAAGCTGGGAAAGTAACCATAAAATCGAGAAAGTTTTTGTTGAGGGTGAAATCAAGCTTGATCACTATCCAGTTAAAGATGTGAAAGTTTTTCAAGGGCAAACAACTTATCAGCCAAGCGTTGATTATATAGTTGATAGCAATACTGGTGTTGTCAAATGTGTCGAAAATAGTGCTATTCCAGCTAATGGTACAGTGACGATAGAATACATCAAAAGCACACCACCAGAACTCATAACTTCTACAAAGCTATTAAAGGAAGTCGGACGTCGTGTTGTTGATGAGGTTCTTTTCTGTGCAGGTGATGAGAACGGAGAGCTTATTACTCCTTCCGGAAGGTTTAAACCCTCAAATGTACCAACCAATAATCTCTATCTCAAGTTTAACTTCGATTTCACGGATGCAGCAAATCAAGTGATACGGGAACTAGGAGTTATGGTTGGTACAAGGGTAAAAGAAGAATTGCCTGAAGGACAAAGATATTTTGAACCACAAGATATAGAGAGGCAAGGAATTTTATTAGTATTAGAGCACACTGTACCATTAATTAGAACTGCTGCAACCCGTGAAACATTCTCGTTTGTAGTTACGTTTTAAATGTAATCTTTTAAGATATAAACCTTTATTTAAGTAAAATGACATTAAATAGTTATTATAACCGCTTCAATCCTGACAAAAAGTACGAAAGAAGTTTGTTCTTAGCTGGTAGAGGACTTCAATCTGCAGAATTAAATGAAATGCAAGATTATGCTCTTTCCAAGCTCAAAGGGATAGGAGATGCAATATTTAGAGATGGTGATGTTATAACGGGAAGCGATTGTATTATAGACGTTGAGACTGGTAAAACCACACTTGAAGCGGGAAAAATCTATCTTCGTGGTGCAGTAAGAGAAGTGAAAGGGGAAAAATTTGTTATTCCAATTAATACTACCGTTCGTATAGGTGTTTTCTACGCTGAATCAACTATTACAGAGCTAGAGGATGACACACTTCGAGATCCTGCAGTTGGTACCAGAAATTATCAAGAAGTGGGAGCTGCAAGACTTAAGAGCACAATTACCTGGGGTTATCAGGCAGAAGGAATAACTACGATTAATCCTGAAAACGGTGAATTTTACCCAATTTATAACGTTGAAAATGGAGTATTAATTCAGCATTCTGCTCCCCCTCAGGCCAATTTAGTTACGACTGCCTTAGCTCGTTATGATCGTGAAGCTAATGGTTCTTATGTTGTAGAAGGCTTGGAAGTAATGTTTCTACACACTGAAGAAAAAGAAAGTCAAAAGAAACAGGTTTTTGTGGTGAATGAAGGCAAAGCTCATGTTGATGGTTATGAAATTGAGTTACCACACAGTCTTCGTGCTTATTTTGATGAAGACCCAGATATAAAATCAGTTGAATCAGAACCTCATACTTTTCAGCCAAATAGTCAAAAAATAATGGAGCTCAAAGTTAATGATTTTCCAATTAAAGAAATTAAAAAAGTAGATATCACGGTACAAAAAACTATCACTATTACTCATGGTTCATACTCTGGAGCTGTTGATCCTATACCTGATTCTGCAGTGCTCGAAATCATTCAAATTAAGCAAGGTAATGTTATTTATGAAAATACTGCAGACTATAAATTACATGCTGGAACTGTTGATTGGTCGCTACCTGGAAAAGAACCTGCGCCTGGAAGTAGTTACCAAATAACATATCGCGCTCGTACTCGTGCAACTCCAGAAGATATAAGTCAGCAAGGATGTAGGGTAAAAGGAGCTGTTGATGGTACTTTGGTCCTTGTTGATTATGATTGGAAAATGCCTCGCTATGATTTGATCACAATAGATGCAAAAGGCACAGTCAGAAGGATAAAAGGCATAGCTCACCCATGGCAACCATCAATGCCTAAAGCTCCAGCTGGACAATTGCTACTTTGTTACATTTATCAAACATGGAAAGAAGGGAAGGTGGGAAAAATTATAAATAATGCTATTCACGCTGTCCCGATGAATGATTTAGAAAGCATGAAAAAAGGAATAAATGATCTTTATGCTTTAGTTGCTACAGAACGTCTCCGTAATGATGCAAATTCAAGGGATCCAACTAGCAAAAAAGGAGTATTTGTTGACCCATTCTTTGATGATGATATGCGTGATCAAGGTATTTCTCAAACTGCAGCAATTGTGAATAAAGAGCTTACCCTACCAATTAACGCTACAGTTGTTGATGTTGATAAAAATAGTAAAAAGCCTCAACTACTCCCCTATGAACTTGAGCCAGTACTTGAGCAACTTTTACAAACCACAGAGATGAAAATTAATCCTTACCAAGCTTTTGATCCTATTCCAGCTAAAGTTACTATTAATATGAATGTTGATCATCGTGCAGAAGTAAAAACTAATTGGTCAAGTCCGGTAACCAGAGAGTTCAGTACTACAATGAATTCACAAACTTCTGAGCTTTTATCAACAACATCTAAAGATGCTGCATTTATGAGAGAAGCCACCCAAAACTTTGAGATTGAAGGTTTTGCAGCTAATGAAAAACTTAAGGAATTAAAATTTGATGGGATTGTTATTCAGCCTGCAGTTTAAATAAATATAAGTTTATAGAAAAGGAAATAATGTTGATTGCTGATCAAAATGGGAAAATAAAAGGAAGATTTACTGTACCAAGAAATATTCCTGCAGGGACAAAACTTGTGCAATTTTTTGGTGATAATGGAAGTTATGGCGAAGCAACTTATACTGGTAAAAAAACTATTAACATAGAAGAGCGAAGAAGAGTCTTTTCCAGCAAACGTATTGATCCTTTAGCACAAACATTCACGTTAAACGAAAATAGACATATTGGTGGTATAGATTTATGGTTTAGTAGTCGAGGTAAAAAACGTGTTGTTGTGCAGATTCGTGAAACAGCTATTGGAATGCCTTCCCAAACTGTTATTGCTGAAAGTCATATTGAATCAAACGACATCAATGTAAATGGTACAGCAACACGTATTACTTGGTCTCCGGTCTTTTGTGAAGCAGGAAGAGAATATGCGATTGTTTTACTTACAGATGATTCGGATACTGCAGTCAAAATAGCAGAACTTGGCAAATATGATAGCGTAAACAGCCGTTGGGTTACAAGTCAGCCTTATCAAGTAGGGGTATTACTTTCATCAAGCAATGCAAGTACTTGGACTCCTCATCAAAATTTGGATTTAACTTTTAGGCTTCTTGCTGCAAAATTCACTGAATTTTTTCACGTTTTTGACATCGGTAGAGTTACAGCTAGTCACACATCAGACTTAATTGTGCTGGCAAATGTCGAAAAAGCAGGTTTTGATACTAACGCTGAATTTATTTTAACAGATACACAAGGAGAAGAACATTTCCTAGCTGATAATTTGCCACTGGCGTTACGCTCAAGACTCTCTGGAGAATTAACAGTAAAAGCAGCTTTAAAAGGGTCAGAAAAAAGAAGTCCAGTGCTTTATCCAGGAATACAAATAGTTCTTGGTAATATTGGAGAAACCGCAGACTACATAACAAGGAGCATTTCAGCTGGTTCCAACACTAAAATCACAATTACATATGACGCTATTATTCCTGGTACTGCAGATATTAAAGTTTATGTACAGAAAAAGAAAGAAGAGTGGCAATTAGTTAATTTAACATCAGGAAAACCAATAGGCGAAGCTCTAGTAGAAAGAACTCATGTACTGACAAACTTTAATGCCAATGAGACCAGGGTAAAATTAGTGCTTAGTGGAACAGTTGTTTATCGCCCTAAAGTTAGAAATTTAAGAGTAATAGTAACTTAATTTTTAAAAAGGTAAAAAAGATGCCAAATGATAAAACAGAACGAGGATACCCTTTGCCTCATCCAGAGAATATTGCTGCTGAAGATGTTGTTCGTATCCGCAAAACAATTGAAAAAGTAGATGAGGATATTACTCAAAGAGAAAATGAACATATTCATCTTAAAAAAGCATTTGAACGGCTTAATTTTGAAACTTTTTTGAATTTTTGGGGAAATCAATGAGCATTACTAAAGAAGTAATTGATGCTTTACACCAAAGGATTAAAGATCTAGCTGCAAATAGCACACCTGACCAACTAGCATACCTTACGAAGTCACTTGAATCAATAACGGATAAACAGTCAATTTCCAACATTGTGCAAATGACTACAGTAAAAGAAATAATTGATGTTTTGCAGAGAAGACTAAAGGATTTAGCGGAAAATAGCACACCTGATCAGCTTGCATACCTTGCAAAATCACTTGAATCAATAGTAGATAAGAGTGCAGTTTCTGATATTGTCCAAATGACTGATGGAAAGTTAAGTGAGCTTCTGAATGCTGCAAGATCGCACTTAAATGATATAAATACTAATAAGACAAATTCCATCTCAGCGATAACTGCGACAAAAACAGAATCTATAAATGAAATCAATACACTAAAGACTAATTCTTTAAATGCTTTAAAAACCTCATCTGACTCACATATATCGGTACTTGATACCAGAAAAGATGCCAATATTGCTGCAATAAATAGTATTGGTAGTGATCATACTGAAGGTCTTAAAGGTTTAGTAGATAATTTTCGTACTGTTAATGATGTGCCAAATGGTTCTTCAATTATGAAAGAAGTAAAAAATCGAAATATGATTGAGTCTGGGTCATTACCATTTTTATTTGGTGTGCTAAGTAGAAAAAATAATTACTTTGGTCATGGAACTTTTACAACTGAGCTTGGTGAGTGGAGCAGTGATATAACAAAAACAGATTACATGTTGCAGCTACTTGCTGGTAGCCATACATACGATACAAGTTATGTTAGCTTTTATCGACCACGACAGTTGTGTTTCATAGAAGGAAACAAAGGCACATTTATCTACGGTGAGTCATATCCAGTATTCATATACGGTGGTTTTACAAATAATCTTCTGATACACAAGCACCCTTATGCTGCTCTTGGAGTAGTGTTTGTAAAAAATATTACCAATTTAAACATAAGTAAGACGATAAACTTTGTTGGATCAGCAGGAGAAGATGAAAAAGCAGGATTATTTATTGGAACGCCTGATAACACCAATGCAAATAAGTCAAGGATTTCAAGAATTACTTGGAAAAATACTTACAAATACACAAGTAAAAGTAATGAATTTGCAGCATCTGGTAATGTAGAAATTCCAGCTGGAAAAACAGTAGCAATATTGCTTTATACATCATCTAATCTACATTCTGGAGGTATGACAGTTGGTGAACCTCCTGAGTTTTTTCCGGAAGATTATATATATCACATGATCTATGGTCAATTTATACAGTGGGGTATTTATAACTTCCGTAGCAACTTTTTAACCACTGGACTTGTGGTTGACGTGGAGAGAACACTTAAAGCTTGGCAATGTCCAGGATTAGATACTACGTACAAACTTTGGCATTAAACAATGAGGGAAATCATGCCTGTATATATTCGTTTTGAAAACAACAAGCAAGTAGAAACAACAACTCTAGAAAATAAGCCAGGGGAAGGAAATTGGCAAGAAGCTCCAGAGGATTTTGACTGGCAAAAAAGTTATTGTCTAATTGAAGGAGGAAAAATTGCTGAGCGTAGTGAAAAAGATATTCAAGACGAGTTACTACAAAATACGAAATCTTCTGCACTTTCTGGTCTTCATATTTATTTTAATAACTATACTTACAAATACACAGGCCATTCTCATCAAAAGGCTAAGTCCTACGAAATCCAAGCCAAAGCCTCAGAGAACATTTTAGCTTCAGAGCCAGATAAATTAAACGAAAAAGATACACAGATTATTGAGCCGCTGGCAAGAGTACGTAATATTACAGTTATTGAAATGGCAAAACTCGTTCAAAGTAAAGCACAAAAAGCAGTAAAAGCAATAGCAAAGTGTGAAGAATTAGAAGATTTAGCTAAAAAAAGAATAAAAGAAGCAAAAACTCAAGAAGAACTGAAAAACTTTTTAGACAACTTTGAGCAACAAATAAAGAATTCTTTAGCCAATTTGTAAACAGCAGAAACACAGAAAGCAGCAAGAACACTTTTAACAAGAAATAAAAATTATCTAATCAATTTATATGACAGGAAAATTTCTCCATGGAGTGAATGTTATTGAAATAACCTCTGGCCCAAAAACAATCAGAACAAGTAAATCATCAGTAATTGGTGTGATCGGTACTGCTCCTGAAGCTAATGCGGAGAAATTTCCACTAAACAAACCAGTATTAATTGCAGGAAGCCTAAAAGAAGCAGCAAAACTAGGTAATAAAGGAACTCTTTTGCAAGCAGTGAATTCAATCTTTTCACAAATTGGTGCAACAGTAGTAGTTATCAGAGTTGAGGAAGGTGAAAATAGTGACCCAAAGCTAAAAGAAGGTGAAACAGTTAAAAATATCATCGGTGGAGTTGATTCGGAAACAGGCGAATACCAAGGCATAGAGGCTTTTTTAAGCAGTGAGAGTATAATACATGTTGCCCCAAGAATACTTATCGCACCTAATTTTACTCATCAGTTGCCTGAAACAGAGTTGGATGCTGAGAAGTCTAGAAATCCAGTGATTAGCGCTCTAATTCCTATAGCAGAGAAGCTGAGAAGCATAATAGTTGCAGATGGACCAAATACCAATGATGAAGAGGCAATCAAATGGAGAAAAAGTATTGGTAGTTCTCGTGTTTATACGGTTGATCCATGGGTTAAAATTTTTACGAGTGGAAAAGAGGAAATTTTACCTGCGAGTCCCTTTGTTGCTGGCTTAATTGCAAAAATTGATAACGAGCATGGATTCTGGTGGTCACCTTCAAATCAAGAAATTAACGGTATTGTTGGCACGAGTAGACCTGTTGATTTTACTCTAGGTGATGCAAATTGCCGTGCTAACTATTTAAATGAAAATGAAGTGGCAACAATTATTCATCAAAAAGGCTATCGTTTATGGGGAAATAGAACTTGTTCAAACGATGATAAATGGGCTTTTTTGTCAGTTAGACGTACAGCAGATTTAATTAATGATAGTCTTCTCAGGGCACATCTCTGGGCAGTTGATCGTAATATTACCAAAACCTATATAGATGATGTTATAGAGGGAGTGAATGCTTACCTGGCAAATTTACAAGCTCAAGGAGCAATTATTAGTGGTAAATGTTACGCATCACAAGGGCTAAATACTCCAGCTAATATTGCAAGTGGAAAAGTGTATTTTGACTTTGAGTTTACACCACCTTATCCAGCTGAGCAGATTACTTTCAGGTCTCATTTAATTAACAATGAATTAGTGTAAAAAAGGAGCAAAAATGTTACCAAAAATCCTAAAGAACTTTAATGTATTCGTTGATGGTCGTGGTTATGCAGGGAAAATTGATGAGATCACTCTGCCAAAGCTTACCATAAAAACAGAAGAATACAGAGCAGGAGGAATGGATATTCCAATTAGCATAGATATGGGGATGGAAAAGCTTGAAGCTGATTTTACTTTTGCAGAGTATGATTCAGAGCTATTTAGACTTTTTGGACTCATAGATGGGAGTTCAGTTTCTTTAACGCTCCGTGGTGGGATGCAAGGAAGTGGTAGTAATGATATTGAAGCAGTTATTATAAATCTCAGGGGAATATTCAGAGAATTTGATTTTGGTAGCTGGAAACCTGGCGAGAAAGCTACATTAAAATGTTCAGTTGCTGCTCACTATTATAAATTAACCATTAGTGGCAATGAACTCATTGAAATTGATGCTGAAAACATGATTCGCAGAATTAACGGTGTTGATCAAATGGCTTTGTTACAGACGGTGTTGGGAATATAGGCAATGGAAACATTTTGCCCAAATAACCCAACTGACCTAGCAAAACAAATATGGCAAGATGTGTGGAGTGTAAGTGGAGCGACACCAGAAAATTGCTTATATACTTTTGTTGAGCTATTTATATTTAAATATTTAAGCGATTTATCAATTTTGAAGGGAGATTTTGGCTTCGATGAGTTACTTAAAAAATACAATAACAATGAAACAAACGATGTATTGCAACATTACGCAAATATCATAAGACCAAAAATAAAGGAGTTATTTCCTGAAGGAGATGATAAAACAACTATCATAAATGGAACTATATTTATTAGTAAAGAGCAAAAAGCTGTAGAAGGGTATGGTACAGTTTTTAAAAAAGTTTTAGAAAAATTTAGAGATTATGGGAAGCTTGAACATATAGATCATGATTTTAAAAGCAAATTATTTGAGAGCTTCTTAAAGGAAAGTATAAGTAAAAAGAATTGGGGGCAGTTTTTCACACCAATTAAAGTTGTACGTGCTATAAACGAAATGGCAAGCAGTGAGCTCAAGGAAGAAATGATAGTTTGCGATCCAGCTTGTGGAGTAGGAAAATTTCCGTTGGAATTCATAAAGGATAAACTTGATAAGTTATTTACAATTGAAAATGGTGTAATAAACCAAAAAATTAAAATAGTAGGGTTTGATAAAGGATTTGATAAAGATGAGCAAAAAACCATTATTTTAGCGAAAGCCAATATGCTTATTTATTTTTGTGAGCTTATAAAAGATAATGTGGGGCTGACAAAAGAATTTGCAAAAATATTTAATGAGAGTTTTATTTTAAAAACAGATTCAATACTTGGCACGCTATCTGAGGCCTGTGAAGAAAAATATGATTTAATTTTGACAAACCCTCCTTATGTTACAAGTGGTAGCAGCAATTTAAAAGAAGAAATCGCCAAAACAAACCTAAAAACCCATTATAAGGTTAACGCAATGGGCGTTGAAGGTTTGTTTATGGAATGGATTATAAAAGCGCTGAAAAAGGGAGGAAAAGGTTTCATAGTTGTACCAGATGGAATATTTAACAGGTGGAATGATAAAAATTTAAGACAATATATATTAGATACTTGCTATATTAACGCAATAATTTCACTACCGATTAAGACATTTTTTACAACCCCAAAGAAAACGTATATTTTAGCAATAACAAAGAAATATGATATATCTGAAGAGCAAACAGACCCAGTATTCACTTATTTAGTAAGCGAAATTGGTGAAAGCCGTGATGTTTATAGATTTGATATTGAAGAAGATGACTTAAAAGAAGCAGTAAGTTTATATAATGCTTTTAAAGGTAGTAAAAAGTATTTTGCAAAAATAAATCATGATAAAAGATGTAAAATACAGCCCATAGAAGTTTTTAAAGCTGAAATTGATTGGTCAATTGAAAAATTATGGAACGAAAATGAGCGATTAGAATTGGGTTTGTTAACAAATGATAATGGCAATTCTCTTCAAGACTTTAAAAGTAGCGTGCAAAATCTTCTAGACAAAATATCCTCTATTTTATCGGAAATAGACGAAATAAAATCGGAACCAAATGTAATTTATAAAAAATTTAAATTAAGTGAGATTTGTACTCTAAGTGCAGGTAATGCGAAATTACAAAAAAGCTATTTAGAAGAGAACAAAGGCACTTATCCAGTTTATTCAGCGAATACGAAGCAGAATGGTATTTTTGGCTATATAAATACTTTTGACCACGATAACGAGTGTATCCAAATTACAACAAATGGTGTGTATGCTGGAACGGTTTTTTATAGAGAAAAGCATAAATTTAGTATAAATTCTGACGCTAGAATATACATTCCAAGAGATGAAAATATTGATTGCTTGTACCTTTCTTTCAAATTGCAAGAAATTTTAAACAAAAACAATTTTAACTGGGAATATAAACCAACAATTGAGAGAACAAAAAATTTAGTAATTAAACTTCCAACAACTAAAACTGGAAAATTTGATTTGCATAAACAAAAAGAAATTGCTGCAAAATACAGTAAAATTGAGGAAATAAGAGAAACTATAAAAACAGGATTTGAAAAAATTGAGAACATTAGAATTGATGTAGAATTGTAAATTTCAACTACTCAGAGAAAATTTGGCAGTTGGAACCCTGCAGAAAAAGCAACCCTAAAATGTTCCTTAGCTGCTCATTATTATAAACTTACCATTGGTGATAAAGAACTTATAGAGATTGATGCTGAAAATATGATTCGAAAGATAAACGGTGTTGATCAGATGGCTTTATTACAAACTGTACTCGGAATCTAAAACTTATTTGAAATTTTATTTTTTTAAGGAGAAAAAACTTATGCAAACAATAACGCTTAACAACCCAATAACAGTTGATGGAGTTTCTGTTTCAGAACTCACTATTAGGCGTCCAAAAGTTAGAGACTATCTGGCAATGGAACGTTTAAGTGGTAGTGATCTGAGTAAGGAAGTAGCATTAACTGCAAATTTAACATCTGTCACGAAAGAAGCAGTCGAAGAACTTGATATTGCCGATTATGCTAAAGTACAGGAAGTGTTAAAGGATTTTTTTTCACCGGTTATCCAAAAGACATAAGGTTAGAAGTAGTTATGCTCAGCTCTATTGTAGGCGGTGGGGTTGAGTCTTTACTTGATATGGAAATTAGTGAATTTATCTTATGGTGTAAAGCAGCGAGGGAAATAAAATGTCAACGTTATCTATAAAAATTGGAGCCGTATTAGATGGCAGTTTTAATGCTGTAATAAAGGGAAGTAGTGGTCAGCTCTCTAGTCTTGGTGAAAACATCAGAAGGCTTGATTCATCCTTAAAATCAGTATCTAAGTTCAAACAATTGGGTTCTGATGTTTTGGCTAGCAAGAAATCCTGGAAAAGCTTTGAAGATCAGGTAAAGTCCCTAGCTAAACAGATGAAAGCAGTAGAAAAGCCAAGCAAGACTTTAAAAGCAGAATTTGATAAGGCTAAAACTTCAGCAACAAAGGCAAAAGATGCATACTTGAAGAAGAGAGATGCTTTGCATTCATTCAATGAAGAAGTGAGGAAAAGTGGAAGAAATATAAAATCTTTAGTCAGTGATCAACATAGACTTGGCTCATCTATTGAAGCGTTAAAAGGTAAGTACGGTAAACTTGGATCTGTAATACAAAAACAGCAAAGCATGCTAGCCAAAAAAGCACATTATAAATCACAAGTAATGGAGACTATAGGCCTTGGACTGACACTTGCAGCTCCAATTAAAGTTGCTATTGACTTTGAGAGTGCTATGGCTGATGTGAAAAAAGTGGTAAATTTTAACAAGGAAACAAAGGAAGCTGATGAATTTGCTCAGAAGTTAAAAGAGATGTCACGTACTATACCGCTATCAGCAGGAGAGTTAGCTAAAATTGCTGCAAGCGGTGGTCAGCTAGGTATTGATAAAGAGAAACTCCTCTCGTTTACAGAAGTAGTGTCTAAAATGGCAACAGCATTTGATATGTCTGCTGAGCAGGCAGGTGAGTCTATAGCCAAACTTTCTAATGTTTATGGAATTGAAGTAGAAGGCATGGAGAATGTAGGTAATATTATAAACTACCTCTCCGATAACACCGCTGCTAAGGCAAAAGATATGGTTCAAGCATTAGCAATAGTTGGTGGTACTGCAAAACAATTTGGCTTAGATATTAAACAAACAAGTAGTTTAGTAAATGCTTTCATTAGTCTAGGTAAACAACCAGCAAAAGCAGCAACTGCAATTAATGCTCTACTTTCAAAACTTCAAACTGCAGAAGGACAAGGAAAAGAGTTTAAGGCAGCATTAGAAGACATTGGAATAACTGCAGAAGAAATGGCACAAAGAATAGGTCAAAATGGCCAAGAAGCACTGCTTTACTTTTTTGAAACTCTAGAAAAAGTAGATAACCAAGAGCGTTCTCAAATCCTTATGAAACTCTTTGGTCAGGAATATCAAGATGATATCGCACTACTGGTCGGAAGCTTAACAAAGTACAAAGAAGCAATAGCTCATTTAGCTGATGGAGAAAAGTATAACAAATCCATGGAAAAAGAATTCAAAAATCGTGCAGAAACTACAGCAAATAATTTACGATTACTTAAGAATACAATAGCAGAATTAGGAATGAACTTGGGCTCAGTCATGCTACCTACTTTAAATCGGATAAGTGGAGTTTTGAGGTCTGTATCCACAGGTATAGCTTGGTTTGCAGAGAAGTGCCCCATTTTGACTACTGGAATTATGAGCATAATTTCACTTCTTATTCTTGGCAAGATTGCGATGGTGAGTTTTGGTTATGCAATTGCTCTTGTTAAGGGCGGAGCTGCAACTTTATCAGTTATTTTGCATGGACCACTTGGATCAGCACTAGTGGCATTATCATCATATGTGATTCCTGCGGTAGTTACGGGCTTCAGAGTATTAACAGCAGCAATGATCAGTAATTCCATAGGAGCTGTTATCGCTTTACTTTCAGCCGGTGCACTTCTTGTTGTTACCAATTGGCAAACAGTAAAAGATTTCTTCGCTAGCTTTTGGGAATATGTTAAATCAATCATCAAACCCATTGGAGAATTTTTTGCATGGATTGGTGGTGGTATATATGGAAAAATCTTTGATGATAGTCCACTGAAAGAATTTGAGAAAAGGGAAAGTGTTGTTTCATTAACCGATGGACAAGTTGGTAGTGTGCTTTCTAAAAATAGTGTTTTTAATGGAGGGAACCATTTATTAAATAATAGCATTCTTAAGGAAATTTCTGAGAATAGTAAGAATAATATTGAAAATTCTAAAATCAAAAGTGTTATCGAAGAGAAAAGATCTGTAGAAAGCAATGATGATAAAGCATTCAAAGATTTTGCAAAAAATAAGTGTGAGAATAAAACTTTTAATCAAACTCAACATATTAACATAAGCATACAAGCAGCACCAAATCAAGATGTTCGTAGCCTTGCAGATGAAGTAATAAAAAGAATAAGAGAAAAATCGCGAGACGTTCTGTTTGATACTATGGATTCCATTTACTAATGTTATCCTTTGGGCCATATAAGTTTTCCCCGATAAGTTTGAGATATAGCAAGGAAAAGCGTTGGGGTATAGTTGAGTGTATTGGAAAAATTCCATCGCTTCAAAATATTGGACAAGGGGTGGAAAACATAGATTTAGAGGGAACTATTTACCTTCACAATTTTAACGGGCTAAACCAATTAAAGAATATGAAAGAAGCGGAAAAAGATCAGGTGCAACATACTTTGGTGGATAGCTTGGGCAATGTTTTGGGACAATTTGTGATTACACGATTAGAAGAAAAGCAGATGTATTTTTCTCCCAATGGACTACCGAAAAAAGTTGAATTTAGCTTAAGTTTGAAGAGGTATTCATGACAACATACTACACAACAAAGGAAAATGAAATGTTAGATTATATTTGCTGGAAACATTATGGTTCTACTGAGGAAGGAATAGTAGAATTGGTACTTGAAACCAATACAGGGCTTGCCGAATATGGTAGCTTCCTACCAGCAGGATTGAAAATTAAACTGCCTGTAATCCAAGAGCCGTTAAAAAGATCCACCTTAAAGATTTGGAAGTAAATGAAACCAGACTTTGATATTGAAGGAAGCAAGCTAATAAAGAACAACCTAATATCATTGCGCCTTACCGACGAATCTGGAACTATAGATGATGTAGTTGAGGTATACGTTGATTATAAAGATGAAAATATAGATATTCCAGATGAGCTAAATATTGCTTTGGGTTACAGAGAAACTGGAGTAGTACCAATGGGCATATATACGGTTAATGAGGTTACAATACAGAGCCCACCTAAAACTCTTCTAATCAAAGCCCATGCAACAAATTTAAAATTATCGCTAAAAGAGACAGTATCTAAGTCATGGGATCAAATAACTCTGGGCAACTTAGTTAAAGAAATAGCAGAAAAACATGGATATGGGTATAAAGTTGCAGAAGAATTTGAAAATGTGCTGATTTCACATATTAATCAAATTGAAGAAAGTGATATTAGCTTGCTAACAAAAATAGCAATGGAACGTGAAGCAATGGCAAAGCTAGCCGGCGGATATATAGTATTTATTCCAAAAGGTAAAGCAAAGTCAGCAACGGGAAAAGTGCTAGGGACAACAACAATTATACCTCAAAACGTAACAAATTGGAAAGTACACTTTACCGTTAGCAGATACAACTCAGTGATTGCAAAATGGCATAGCTATGACAAAGCTGAAACCATATCAGAAATAGCAGGTTCTGGTAGCCCAAGTTATACTATACAGACGCCTTACTCGAATGCAGAATCAGCACTAAGTGCAGCTATAGTAAAGCTAAAACAACTGAAGCGAAATAATGCAACACTAGAAATTACTATGCCTGGTAATCCTCAAATTTTTGCAGAAGCAAAACTCAACTTGTTAGGATTCCATCAAGACATAGATGGTGAATGGGTAATTGATAGAGCAGAACATATATTAGATAGTTCTGGTTATCGTACCACGTTGTCTGCTTCAATAAGCAAGTGATATTAGGAGAAAATTAAGCAAATTACTTATTTAATATCGAGAAAAATGTAAAACATGAATAAGTTAGATCAGGATGCGAGAGATAAGCTACATTTTTTGTGGTTTATAACAGTAGTAGTATGTGTTATCATTACGTATTATTATCAAAAATCTAAAGCAATTGATAATTATCAGAAAGTACTACAAGTAGCAGCTAAGAACTGTAACTTAGCAGTTGTGGAATTTTCAGTAAAACATCTCCTGGATATTAATGCACAAATTCCAGAATTAACAGCACTACATTATGCATCTGGAGCAGGGTGCTTAGAGGTTGTTAAATTTTTGGTAAAAGAAGGGTCTGACATCAATACTGCAAAATATGAAAGATGGACAGCATTACATGCAGCTTCATATAAAGGTGACCTAGAGATAATTAGGTTTTTGTTAGACAAAGGTGCAGATCCTAGAATTAGAGATAGAGATGGAAAAAACCCTAGAGATGTAGCTGTAATAGAATCAAGACATGATAAACAGAAACCATATAGAGAAATAATAAAGCTACTTGCTAAAGCAGAGGACCAGTACAAGTCAGAGAAGTAAGCTGTTATCAGCAATTATTCATAATAAATTTACATCTATGCAAGACCAAAAAATCCCACTTACAGTAATTGTTACGATGATAATACAAACCGTAGCAGTCATATGGTGGTTGTCCAAGCTTGATTCACGGGTACAGCTTCACGATAGGCTCATTGAACATGGGTTAATGGAGAAAGTACTTGTGCTAGAAGAACGTGTAAAAAACCTATCGGAAGAGTTAGATGAGTTTAAAACGCAAATTTTGAGTAGTAGGTTAAAGTAATCATTCTTCCACAGGTTTATAAGGATTAGATTGCGATTGGCGATCATACCAATTTTTTACGTATTTTCCAATTAACGGATCACTATTTTCGATAATCAGCAAGTTCTCAGTATTTCTAAAACTCGCGGAATAAGTGAAGTTGAAGGAACCAGTTATTACTTTTTTGTTGTCAATTATCATCACTTTGTTGTGAGCTATAGCTGGTTTGTAGTCAATCCAAATCGGTATTTTCTCCTCAAATAGCTTATTAATCACACTATATTCTGAGTTAACCTGTGTTTCGTCAATTATCACTTTAATGTCAATACCACGTTCTTTTGCCCTAATTAAAGACTTTGCGATTGGCTTAGAAGTAAATGTATATGCTTGAACATATATAGATTTTTGAGAGTGATCAATTTCATCGATTATCTTAGCAGCACAATTTTCCTGAGGAGTAAAACAAACTCTAACTTTTGTACAGAAGCAGCCAGATAAAGAAAAACACGTAAATAAAATTAATAAGTATCTTAGCAATGACAAAATATATCCTATCGGTTGACGGTGGCGGAATTAGAGGCATTATACCATCAATCATTCTAGCCGAAATAGAGCAAAGGACAAGAAAACCAATTTCACAAATCTTTGATTTAATGGCAGGCACTTCTACCGGTGGAATAGTTGTTGCAGGACTCTGTAAAAAGAATGATGAGGGAAAACCACAGTACTCAGCGAATGATTTAGTTAATTTTTATCAAGAGCATGGTCCATATATCTTTAAATCCTCATTTTTTAGAAGATCAATATTTTCATGGCTAAACGGGGCTCAGTATCCATACAAAAATATAGAGAACGTATTACACAAGTATTTCGGTGATGCCACTCTTGCAGACGTCTCAAATAATTTACTACTTACTAGTTACGATATTCATAACAACTATCCTTTCTTTTTTAAGAATTGGAAAGAGGATAGAAAATTCATTAAATTAAAGGACGCATTAAGAGCAACAACTGCAGCACCAACATATTTTGCACCTAAATATCTAAAAATCAATGACGTTGAAAGGGTTTTGGTGGATGGAGGCGTATTTGCTAATAATCCAGCCGCATGCGCATATGCAAACAGTAGGAAATTATTCCCTGACGATGATATAGTACTGCTTTCAATTGGAACGGGCAGATCAAGTAATAGCATAAAATACAGCAATTCGAAAAGATTTGGCAAAATAACTTGGGTAAAACCGCTATTAAATGTGATGTTTTCTTCTAGCCTTGATGTTGTCAATTATCAGATGGATCAAGTTATTGATAATAAATATATGAGAATTCAATCACACCTTACAATTGCATCACCTGAAATGGATAATGTTACTTATAAAAACATCAAATACCTAAAGCAAGAAGCACAGATGGCGATTGAATATAATCAGAAAGCAATAGACAATTTTTGTCACACATTTTCTAATAAATAAATCATTATATGCTAAATAATTATCTATTCTTATTTTAATCTTAATAGCTGGATATTAAAGTTCTTGCGTAAAGAGAAGGCTATTATACAATACTCGCAAAAGTTGCATATAGAGTTAATAATCCAGAAGCATTTATCGCTATAAACTCTAACAGTGCCACATTTACTAGAGGGTTATATGAATACTGGCAAATCTTTAATGTTAGTGAATAACAAAATTAATAGGTATAAAAGATTCAAGCCTTTTCTTTATTTATTCACCACTAGTGCGCTTGGTTCAATATGTCTACGTTTTGCTGCTAGACGTGGTTATAAGGAAATGCTTCAGTTTTTTATTGAAAATTTCACAGACGTAAATGCGCAAAGTATTAAGCTTAATTCAGCTGTTCACCTTGCTGCTAAAAATGGTCATAAAGAAATCTTGAAAATTCTTATTAATAGTGGTGCGAATCTTAACGTTCAGAACATTAATAATAGTACTCCACTCCATTGTTCTATAAAACATGGCCTTGAAGAGATCGTTCAAATTCTTTTAAAAAATAAAGCAAATCCTAATCTCGAAGATGTTAATGGTAGTACTCCATTGCACCTAGCTATTAAAGGTTGCCATGATGAAATTTTAAAAATGCTCATTAGGTGTGGAGGAGATGCTCGTATTATTGATAAGAGTTGCAATACACCTCTACACGTAGCAGTTCTTTCTAATGATGAACAAGCTGTAGAAATCCTGTTGCGAAATCGTGTAGATGTAAATGCAACTGACATGTATGGCTGTACTCCTCTTCATGCTGCAATAATGGAAAAAAATATAAAAATCACGGAGCTTTTATTGCAAAAAGGGGCAGATGTTCATTTAAAAGTCGGTGTTCTAACTCCATTAGAGATTGCTAAGGCAAAAAGTAACAAAGAAATTGTGCAATTACTTCTACATTACGGGGCTAAATTAAAGTGAGGGAATTATGTTTGTAACAAAATGGAGTGATAAAAATAAAGCAAGAGCAGAATTATTGAGCGTTATAAAAGGTATTATAAAGGCTAATAACTGGACGCAGGCAAAAGCTGCAAATGTGCTTAAACTTGACCAGCCAAAAATATCTTTGATCAAAAATTTGAAAGTTAAGGAATTTAGTTTGGAGAGAATTTTTCTGCTTTTATCTAGGTTAAATTGTGAGGTAGAAATTATGGTAAAAAGGAAAGGAAATTTGGATAAAAGCAATTATTCCTAAAATATGGAGCTAATTCAAAAGCAGTGAAGAGCAAAATGACATCTTTAATATTTCAATAAAATTAACTATAAGTTTTACAGGATTTAGCTTTTCTACGTTCATATTTATGACTTAATGCTTGTACTTCAACTTTTCGGTGAATTTTTTTGTCATTTGCAAATAGATCTTTCACCAAAGTTTTTTCTTGAGACAAATCATACGGAGTTTTACCTTTTTTGTTCTTTATGAAAAGGTTTGCATTGTAGGCCAGTAATAATTTTATAGCAGCTATGTTTTCCAATAAGACTGCTTTGTGTAAAGATGTATTTCCATTGCTACTACGTTCATCTGGGTCAGCTCCGTTTTCTAATAATGACCTTATTCTACCTAAATCGCATACATTACTTGAAATAGCTTTATACAATTCACACTCAAAAAATAGTGTATCACTAAATTTACCTATAGAAATGCCTTTTAATGTTCTTATTATTCTCTTTAACTTTTTTTTCCACATATTATAGGATACTCCATTTATAGTATTTTTCTAATAATTTATTATAGATTTATATAAAATTTCTGCTAATTTAATATTAATTCTGACATAATAATAAGATGAAAGAAATATTGATACAAATGATAAATAAAGCAATAGATGATAATAAATGGAGTAGTAAAAAAGCCGCATATATACTAGAGACACCTCTTGCTGACATTTCTCGCATCAAAAATTTAAAACCTGCAAACTTTTCCTTGGCAAGACTTTTAATTTTTTTAGTGAGGCTAGATTTTAAAGTAAGGATTTTAATAAATAGTAATGAGGAAATAGAACAAGATATATCATTTGAGTATGTAATCTCAGCTTCACAGTGCTAGAAAACCATGCAAAAATGGAGGATTTACTTACCGGGCTTTTCAACAGGATTACAGACTTACTTTTACCCACAAATATAAAAAAGCTAGTAAAATAGCAAATTCATATATTTGATAAAGGGTTTAAAAATGTACGGAGTAAATACAAATACGCAATATACTGATAGCTTAGGGGACAAATGGCTAGAAAGAGAGTTGAGACATGTTAATCTGGGAGATATAAGGCTTAATAAGAGGCTTATTACAACAAGTTATCTTATAGAGCGTAAGGCATCTGGATCAATTAATCAAAGTTGTGGTGGATGGAAAGAAGCTAAGGGCGCGTACAGGTTGTTTAGTAATGAAAAGCTTGAGGCCGAGAAAATTTATTCTTCTCATCATAAAGAAACAGCGGAAAGGATAAAAGGAAATAAGCTTATATTTTCAATCCAAGATACTAGTTATTTGGATTTTGACTCTCATATAAATACCAAAGGGCTAGGCAGTATTTCTAAAGCTTATACAAAGCATAAAAAGGGTTTGCTGCTGCATAGTGCCTTAATGGTCAGTAAAGAAGGATTACCTTTAGGTTTATCTTCTCAACAGTGCTGGGCGCGTCCCGCTAGAAAAGAAGAAACAGCAAAAGAAAAAGCAAATAGGAAATACCGTACTTCTATAGAGGAGAAAGAAAGTTATAAGTGGATAGCAGCACTAAAAGAAACCATAAATAACGTTTCCAAAGATGTACAACTTGTCACTCTTGGTGATAGGGAAGCAGATATCTTCAAATTTTTATGGATAGCTGAATCATTGGGTAGTTTTTATGTAATCCGTAACCGAGCTAATAGAAAATTTATCTGTACTGAAGAGGGAAAAACAGATTTGCAAACACGCATAGCTCAACTTCCGGTAAAAGAGAAAATCGTCTTGGAAGTTGCTAAAAACGGGCACCAGAAGTCAAGAAAAGCAAATATTGAAGTAAAATATATGAAAGGCTATATACCTATCAGAGCGCCTTACATTTATGGGTCAAAAGATACAGCACATAAAATAAGTGATAAAGTCGCTGTATATGTGGTAAGCGCAAAGGAAATGGATCCTCCTAAAGGAGTTGAAGCTATCGATTGGACTTTGTTAACTAATGTACCAGTTAATAGCACTTTAGATGCCATAGAAAGGATAAATTGGTATAAGCTACGATGGAAAATTGAAGAATACTTTAGAATTTTAAAATCAGGATGTAAAATAGAAAGCTCTCGTTTAACTACAAAGGAAAGGCTACAGAAATTAATTGCTATAAAGAGCATTATTACATTTAAAATTTTATATTTAACAAAAGTGGCTTTATCGCATCCTATGGAGGCTTGCACTAAGGTTCTAAGCAATGAAGAGTGGAAAGCTCTTTACATACGTGAGCATCAAGTGGCCACATTGCCCGAAGAACCTCCAAACATAAAACAAGCTATTATTTGGTTAGGAAAATTAGGTGGGTTTATGAATAGAAAAGGTGATAATTTACCAGGAAGTATGACTCTATGGCGAGGCTATGAAAATCTTAGAGAGAGCATGGTTATGCTTCACATAATAACTTCTCAAAGTTATGGGTAAAAGTAAGCTGTTGGTGTTGGTGTTGTTGGTATGTCTGTTGTTAAGGCTGCTGGTATAGTTGGTGCTGCTGCTGCTGCTGTTAGTACGGCTTTTGATATGGTTTCTACGGCTGCTGCTGTTGTTGATTCTGCTGTTCTTCATAGTGGCATTAATAGATAGTTCAGAAAGGGAAATAGCTTTAAGCTATTTCCATTTTCTTAATCTTATTATTAACTAGAATAAAATAATTTAACTTTGAGGAGAGTAAAGCATGGTAAAAAAGAATAAAAAAAATAACGTACCCTATTATATATTGGGTGGTTTAGCTATCCCATCAGGTATAGCGTTTGGAATATTAGCTGCATCCCCTAGTCTTGCGTTCTTGGCTCCAATTGCAGGTTTTGCTGTAAGCCTTGGCACTCCGCTAATCGGAGCTTTGATTATAGCTTCATTTGGAGTTGCTATGTTTTCAAGTGCAGCAATTATTATAAACTACACTCGTTCTAAACAAGAAGCTAAACTAGCTGACAAAACAAAAGAAATAGAAGGTCTAAATAACACTATTTCTAAAAAAGACGCTCAACTAGTTCAACAAAGCAGAGAGATAAAGGCTAAGATTGAACACATTATTAATTCTGATGAGTATAGCACATGGATGCACGAAGAACGTAAAGCAAAAAGAGCAGCAGAAGACGTAGATGTTGGTGATATGCATCTTGATAAATTCTTTGATGATGCTTTAGTTAAACCTGCTATAGAGACTGATACACAATCCCAAGAAACTATATTAGTTAATGGGAAAGCAAAAAATAAACCTAATGGACCTAAAAGAAAAAAAAATGCGTCTAAACAAAAAGAAAGTGGATGGTTGAGTAAAAAGCAAAAAGCTGTAGCTGTAATTGGATCTGTATATGGATTGGGAGCTGTAGCTACAATATTACCTTATATTCTAAATTTATTTAACCCTGCTAACAATAATGTGCATCTTACGAGTAATTCTACTGGTGTTGGTAATGCTCGCGGTGGTTATGCTCCAAGTTTATTACCTATTCTTCCTGACAGCCCGAAAGATGTTGTGCAAAGTGAATTAGATATAGCATTGAATATGTTTAACGCTTTCCATGAGAAAGAGAAGGTAGGCTTTGGTATTGCAAATCCAAGCGAAGAATTTGGAAGTACATCGATTAGTTTGTCGATGAAAGACAGGTTTTTTAATCTTTTTCCATGGAAAAGTACTACAGCACATTATGTTAATGGTATAGCTTATGAAGCTGCTTCAAAAGCAGTTAATGGTACTATTGAAGCTGTAGTTGATGAAGATGCAGTTGAATCTATTCGAGTACTATTTAATGAAACTCTTGCAACACAAACCAGTGACACGGTAGCAGAAGATATTGCAGTGTCAGTTGATAAAGCGGAGAAGGAATCCACCCCAACATCAGTTAGTCAAAATGATCCTACACATGGTTGTACTGTATTTAATGTCAGGAAGTATGATAATCAGACATTTGCGCCAAATCCTTGCCATCTTAGTGATTATCGAGTACCATTACATGATTTGCAACATGTGGCAATTTGCTGCCCATTAATACAAGAGGAACCTACTCCAACATCAGTTCATGAAACACCAGAGGAAATTGCTGCAACATCAGTTGATAAGGCAGTGAAGGAATCCACTACAATACTAACTAATGGTTATGGTATAGGTACAGCACTTAAGTCTGTAGCAGTAGGTGTAGTTGGGGCTATAGGGGGAGCTGGTGTTGTGGAAGCTGTGAGAGTTCTAGGAGATCTAGCAGATGTAGTTGTGCGAGCGGGTGCTTATAGATGGTAGTTCAGAAAAGGGAAATAGCTCTAAGCTATTTCCCTTTCTTTCTTGCATTATAAGAGATCGTTGTTGGGTTTAATTTTATCCTTCACTTTATCTAACAATCCGTTGATAAAACCAATTTCGCTCGGTTTATCAAGTAGTTCAGATGCAATGTTAGTATATTCGTTAATAACAACTGGAACTGGTGTGTCATAATTAATCAACTCACATACTGCAACACGCAAAATAGATAAACTTATAAGATTTAACCTTGACAGAGACCAACTTGAGTGCAAGTGAGACTCTATTATTTGATCGTATTCTTCACTATTAGTAATGATTTTATCTGATAACTCATTTAAGAATTTATGGTCAAACTCCTCGCACTCGAATACACTAATCAACTTATTTACGTAATTATTTAACTCTAAGGAGTTTTTACTATAATCTATTAATATATTTGAATAAGCAATTTGTACTGCAAAAAATCTTGCTGCACTTCTTTTTGTGCGCAACTTTTTATCTACAGGTTTTTCCTCCATTATCTTAATTTATTGTATAAATCTATCATATGTAAAACAGTTGAGGCTGCATGGCCGCCAACGTTCTTTTTATCTTTACTTGCTCTAATTAGTGCTTTATCTTCGCTATCTGCTGTAATGACTCCCATACCAAGTGGTATTGCATAACGCATAACAACTCCATTTAAACCTTCGATCACTCCTTTGCAAACATATTCATAATGATCAGTTTCACCTCGAATTACGCATCCAAGGGCTAAATAACCATCATAATGAATCCTCCCACTAGACTGCTTTCGAAACTCTACTTCTGTGGGCAATTGCGTTGTTGCTTCGGTGCTCAAATCCTCATGTATATCGAATACACTCCGGTTTTCCGTTCCGTGTGCTCCTAGCACTTGCCTCTCACAAGCGAGTTTCGAAAAAAGTCTACTTTTAGCTGCAAAAAGAATTGCAGAGGGTATTTCAAATGCACCAGGGACTTCCATTATATCATAATCAATGTTATTTTTTTTGAACTTATCAACTGCACCTTCAAGCAAAAGATTCGCTATTTCAGTATAATAAATTGAACTAACTATTAGTATTTTCGACATTCGCTCCCACTTTTCTCGTTAAAGACAATTTTATTAATGATTGTTGTATTAATGTGATGATATTACTGAATATCCAATATATCACTAATCCAGCAGGAAGGGAAGAAATGAAAGGAACAGCAATATAAGGTAAAAACTTCATACCATTTACTTGAATATCATCCTTTTTGACTTGATCTTTTTCACTTAACTTTTGTTGAATTATCATAGTCACTCCATAGATTATAGGTAAAATGCCTATAGAAATAGGAAAATTGTAATTAAATAGCCCAAATAATGTAAAAATGTTTGTTGGATCAGAAGCTGAAAGATCTTTAATCCATAAATAAAAAGGTGCATGTCTCATTTCTATAGTCACAAACAATACTTTATATAGAGCAACAAACACTGGAACCTGTATTAATATAGGAAAAATGTTCGATGTTAGGTTTATATTGTTTTTCTTGTATAACGCAATAGTCTCTTTATGTTGTTTCATACTATCATTTTTATATAGCTCTTTTATGCGAGTTAACTCAGGATGCAGGCTTTTCATTTTAAACATTGAAACATATGACTTATTAGATAAAGGAAGCATAAGAAGTCTGGTAACCAAAGTTAGCAATAATATTGCAAGGCCAAAATTCTTTAAAACGAAGTTGAAATATTCAAGTAATAGAAATACAGGCTTTGTTATGAAATAAAGAACACCAAAATCTATAGCTTTGTCAAATAAAGGTATATTTAGGCTATCCTTATAAGAATCCAGTAATTTCAACTTTTTTGCACCAGCGAAAAAATGATTCACATTAGAAGCACTTGTGCCAGGGAGTATGGTCTTATAAGACTTAACAAAGTCTGCTTGAAATTTATCAACATCATTAACATTTGTATGTTTAATGCTTACATTTATTTTCTCAGATTTGTCGGGTATAATAGCTGTAAGCCAATATTTATCAGCAAAACCAAACCAATTTTTTTCACTTGTACTTGCTTTTACTAGATGCTTCTTGGCAATATTCTTGTATGTCCACTCCTCTAATTTATTATCAAATGCACCCAGCACTCCCTCGTGCGATATCCAAAAAGATTCATTAATATTATCACGTTTGCGGTTAATTCTACCGTAAGGAACTAAAACCACATTATCTTTCGTATTGTTTTCAATAATTTGCTCAACTTTAAACATGTAGTTATTATCGAGGCTAATTTTCATTTTAAATAAAATTCCATTCTTATTATCCCAAAATAAATTTACCTCTTGTTGATTAGTGAGCTGAGATCTATCAGCTTGCCAAACTGCACTGGAATCTGGAACTTTAATTTTATTACTAGGATCAAGCCAACCAAACTCTGCGAAATATACATCTTTTGATTCTGCAGGTGATAGCAGCACTACTTGCGGAGAAGAAGAATTCGGTTCTAAGTGGTAATTAGTTAAAATCAAGTCATCAAACCTTGCACCTTTTAAAGAAATTGACCCTTTAAGTGTGTGATTATACAAACTAACCCTTTGTTCTCGAGTGGAATTAATAATTTCGGAACGATCTTGGTGTATTATAGAAGGAAGATCATTAAAAGATTCTATATGCTCAATATTTTCGATTGATGGCTGGTTTTGGTCTACAGTAAGAAAGTTATCATGAATGATACGCCAAAAGACCATAATTAATATTGAGAGGATAGCTGCCAAGATTAGATTTTTTGCTTCTGACATAAAATTTAAGACGAATATATCTTCTTAAAGTATATATTAGATATTGCGCTAAAACAATAAAATTTACTTATTATTAATAACAACTTTTAATGCTAGTCTTGAAAATTTATTTTAATAGCTTCAAATTTTAACAATATGAACGCAGCAAAAAATCTAGCTATTTGGTTGCTAATAATAGTTATTACTGCAATGCTGATTGATTCGCAAAGAGATAAGTTAAATCACAGATTTCTCAGTACTTTTTTACCATCTAAAGGGAGAATTCAAAATAGCGGAAGTGTTGAATTCACAAAATCGTATGACGGGCATTTTTATATTCAGGCTCAAGTTAATGACCGCAATATAACGTTTTTACTTGATACTGGTGCGAGCGATATTGTTCTTTCGCAAAAAGATGCATTACATGCTGGTATTAATCTAAAAGATATTCAGGATTTCAAAATATACGAAACTGCAAAAGGCCAAATACGTGCCGGAGTAGTACACATCCCTCAGGTTAAAATAGGAAATTTTTTCATTAACGATGTACAAGCTAGTGTGAACACCCATTCTATGTCTCACTCTCTACTTGGAATGAGTTTTTTGAGGTATTTTCACTTCACTATAAAAGACAATAAACTAATACTATATCGTGGTTAGAAATTCCTGAAATGAGTTTCAAAATTAAATATCCACATCGTGCACATTGAGCGCATTGTTGTTAATAAAATCACGGCGTGGTTCGACTATATCACCCATCAATATCGAGAATATGGAATCAGCTGCTTCACAATCTTTTATCTCAACTTGTAGCAAAGTTCTAGCTTCAGGATTTAATGTAGTGTCCCACAGTTGATCAGCATTCATTTCACCAAGACCCTTAAATCTCTGCAGGGTTAATCCTTTTTTACCGTAATCCATAATTAATTTTGCAAGCGCACTCGGAGATGTAATTTTTATCTCAGTTTCTTGTGATTTTAAAAACGAGTCACCATTAAACAAGCCAATTATGCCATCAAGAGAGCTGAGTATATTTTGTATTTCTTTACTTTCAAGCATGCTAAGCGCAAAGATATATTTGTCCGCCAATCCTTGAAACAATTTAGAAATGTGAACCTCTCTTTCTTCATCTTTTACTTCAACTTCCCAAGTGTATTCACCATACATTAACATTAAATGCTTTGATATCTCATCAGAAGATAGGGCATTCTTTCTGCTTAAAATTATCAACGACTCCAACAAATTTTGTGGTATTTCTCTGTCATAATTTTTACTAATATTTGAAATATCTAGGCATTTATTCAAAATGAATTGCAAATCGTCGAATCCAGCCGCTGCACCAGTCAGTGTTAGCCTCTTAACTGCTGAATTTACTATATAATCATTAAAACTTTCATCATCTTTGATATAAGTATCTTTAGCATTTTTTGTAACTTTATAGAGCGGCGGCTGCGCTATATATAAATATCCCTTGTCAATTATTTCACGCATATGCCGAAAGAAAAATGTTAGAATCAAAGTTCTGATGTGTGATCCATCAACATCTGCATCTGTCATTATAATAATCTTGTGATATCTAACTTTTTCAACATCAAAATGTTCACTTCCTATGCCAGCGCCAATTGCAGTAATCAGAGAACCAATTTCTGCAGATGAAAAAATACGGTCTAAACCTGCACGCTCTACATTGAGAATTTTTCCTTTTAAAGCAAGTACAGCTTGTGTTTTGCGATTACGACCCTGTTTGGCGGAACCGCCTGCTGAATTACCTTCTACTATAAATAACTCTGATAATGCTGGAGATTTCTCCTGGCAATCAGCAAGCTTTCCCGGAAGAGTTGCAATATCAATACTGTTTTTACTTTTTACTAATTCACGTGCCTTTCGTGCAGCTTCTCTACCTTTTGCTGATCTAATTGCTCTTTCTACAATGCTTGCTGCCAATTTTGGGTCAGTTTCAAGCATTGTACCTAATTTATCAGAAACGATACTTTCCACGACTGCACGTGCTTCTGAGCTAACCAGCTTGTCTTTTGTTTGTGAAGAAAATTTAGGATCAGGCATTTTAATGGATAAAACACAAGTTAACCCTTCTCTAACATCCTCTCCAGTTAAACTTACTTTTGCCTTCTTCAAAAAACCTTCGTTAGTTGCATAATTATTGATACACCGAGTTAATGCAGATCTAAACCCTGCAAGATGAGTGCCACCATCGCGTTGCCGTATATTATTTGTAAAACATAGCATATTTTCATAGTAGGAATCATTCCACTCCATTGATATTTCTAGGCTTATACCAAGATCTTCTTCATTACCTTTTATGCTTGCAATTTTAGTTACATGTGTTTTATTTTTATCTAAATACTGTACAAAATTTGCTGTACCAAAATTTCCCCCAGATTGGTCAGTCTGATTGAAATGAGATTCTGTAGGTGGTTTATTACGCAAATCACGTAAATTAATACTGATATTCGAATTTAAAAATGCTAATTCCCTTATGCGGCCTTCAAGAGTTGAGAAACTAAAGTTAATGCCATTAAAAGTTTCAGTTGATGGCATAAATGTGACTTTAGTACCACGTTTATTTGTATTTTCATTTACTATTTTTAAAGGCTGCATAGAATCACCATTTTCAAAACGAATGAAATGTTCTTTCTTATTACGCCAAATAGTGAGCTCTAACCAGCTTGATAGTGCGTTCACAACTGAAATTCCAACACCATGCAGACCACCGGAAACCTTATAGGTATTGTTATCAAACTTACCGCCGGCATGGAGTTGAGTCATTATCACTTCTGCTGCTGATATTCCCTCTTCTTCATGAATATCAGTTGGAATGCCACGACCATTGTCACTCACAGATACTGATCCATCCTCATTAATGCTAATTTCAATTTTATCACAATATCCAGCTAAAGATTCATCTATTGCATTATCAACAACTTCATACACCATGTGATGCAAGCCAGATCCGTCATCAGTATCACCGATGTACATACCTGGACGTTTTCTTACGGCATCAAGGCCCCTTAATATTTTTATCGAGTCAGCATT
Organism: Wolbachia endosymbiont of Folsomia candida; assembly: GCF_001931755.2. Taxonomy (NCBI): domain Bacteria; kingdom Pseudomonadati; phylum Pseudomonadota; class Alphaproteobacteria; order Rickettsiales; family Anaplasmataceae; genus Wolbachia; species Wolbachia endosymbiont of Folsomia candida. Next base: position 1,053,370 of record NZ_CP015510.2, on the reverse strand, counting down.
ATAAGTATTGTTCATTCTGATTGTTTTATTTATAGATATTAACTAAATATTACATTCAGATATACTTATTAGCAACCTCTTTAATAGAAATAGGCGAAAACACTTCGGCTTGAGATTTTACCGGAATTTAAAATCTGGAATAATAAACATTAGGTTTTGAAAGAGATTTAGTCTATCTTGCTTTTTTCAAGATTTTAAACATGTTCTGGAATGCTTAGTTATTAATATATTAACAATATTGCATTTTTCTCATAATTGTGTCATTATTAAATCAGCATAATTATTTAGTGAGGTATAGATAATGGTTGATATAGTGTCTATTGGCGTACACTCAGTTATTGATCAAAATTATAGAAGAAAAGTACAACTAGGTTTGTTCGGGCTATTTTTAGCTGTATCCATAGCAACTGCTGTCTGGTTTATTTTTCCTGCATCACAGAGCGTTCTCACTCCATTTTTACTTCCTGCTATATTTTTACTGTTCACTCTATCTATGGGTTACTATACATTTCTACTTGGTTGTGATAAAAAATCTGTAATAAATAATATTCTAGGGATAACAGAACCTGCTGAATCAGTCAAGAGAGTGCATTGCCAAGAAAAAATACAATCTTTATTGGGAGAAGTAAGAAGTATTACGAGAGATAAGTTTTGCGATACGCTTGTTGATCTTTGTTTTGAAGATCGTAAAGAAGCACATAAACTTGCGTTATATGTAAAGGAAATTGAAGGTATTATATCCACAATAACAAATGAAGATCTTTTATGCTATTTTGATCAATTTTTTACTATGATTGAAATCAGTGATAATAGAGGCAGAGGCGCACTGGTTGAATTTGCAAGAGAATGTAGGAAAATAAGTGAAATAGTGCCAAATTTTGCACAAAAATTTGTCGCTATGCAAGCTAAGTTTCACCCTGAAGGTTACTTATGTGGATGGCTTCCTAAGCCAGCAGAAATTGTAGGTTATGGAGCACTAATATCATTAATACCTTCTCAAATTAATAGCTTTCTAACGCAGGTTTCAGAAGTAAATAATGACATTAGACTAATCACTTAAATTTTGAAAATAGTTGATATTCTAAGAAAAGAATCCCTCTTTCTCATCATATAAATATAACTTATCCATTCTTACAACATCGAAGTTATTTTCCTCAAATTTGATAAGTACATTATTTACATCACTATTCGTAATATTTTGTTTTGTGTCAGCAATAAATCTGCAAGTAACCTGGTCACTGACAACTTTTGGATTCCCTGGCCAAATAGCTAGCCCTTTTGAATATATTGCTATGATTTGCATTTTATCTGACCCAAATAATTGAGCTACTTTGTCAAAGTTGCTAGATCTGTTCCAGGCAATAGTTACATCACTACCCACTAATTTTTTAACCTTATAATCTTGCTCGTAATTGTCTTCTACTTTATTGATTTTATCATTTAAATCTTTGCTGATTATAAGTTCAGATAATGTTTTAGGCTTTTTCCCTAAATTATCTATGACAGCTTCTGCAAATTCTTTTGTGCTAACTTTTCGTTTGCTCTTTCCTTCTTTATATAAATCAGCAGTGTGTGTTCCATCTTCTAGAGTTTTTAGCCATGCATCGTAAACTAACTTTGCCGTGTCAGTTTGACCTATGTAGATAAGCATATGTACTGCAGCGTTTAAAAGCCCAGAAGGATTGGCAATATTTTTTCCTGCAATATCAGGGGCAGAGCCATGAACTGCTTCAAACATTGCGTATTCAGTACCAATATTACTGCTTCCAGCAAGCCCAACAGATCCAGAGGTTAATGCAACGATATCTGACAATATATCTCCATATAAATTTTCAGTTACTATAACATCAAAAATTTCAGGTGCAGTTGCAACTTTTGCCATCCCAATATCAACTATATAATGTTCTGCCTGTATATCTGGATAGTCTTTTGCAACATAATCAAAAGCTGCATGGAAAGTGCCATCAGTCATTTTCATGATATTATCCTTAGTCAGGCAAGTTACTTTCTTCCTACTATGTTTTTTTGCATATTCAAAAGCATACCTGCATATTTTCTCTGAACCAGATCGAGTTATAATTTTAGTGCATTGGTAAGAATCACCAGTTAGTCTATGTTCTATTCCAGTATAAACGTCTTCTTCATTTTCACGTACTATCACAACATCAAACTTACCAAATTTGTTATCTATGATAGGAGAATATGATATACATGGACGTATATTTGCATATAATCCCAAATTTTTTCTGAGTGCTACATTCAAACTTTTGTGACCTTTACCCTGTGGAGTTGTTGTAGGGGATTTTAGTAATATTTTTGTTCTTTCAATAGATTCCCAACCACTTGGAGAAATTCCGTGAGACCATTCTTTATTATAAATACGCTCACCTATTTCAATGATATCTATTGATATTTTTGCTTCTGCTTCGCGTAATATCGATAGCGTCGCTTCCATAATTTCTGGGCCGATACCGTCACCATATGCAACTGTAATTGGTGTAGACATAAATTTCCTGATCACAAATGACTTAATGTTAATTTAAATAACAAAGTGACACAAGCAATCAATTTTACGATTATTTAATTGTTGATGTGGTATATTAGATAATCATATATGGAGGGTATATGGATGTTAAAGTAAATTATGTTGGAATTGGAAGACGTACTGTAGCGGCTCTAATTGACTATATTTTGTGGATGGTAATAGCAATTGTTTTAGCATTTTCTCTATCCGCATTTCCTGCATCATCAGACAATATGGACAGTTCTTATGATTACTTACTTAATTCTGAAATAGCTCGGGACATAGATGCAACAGCAACTACCAACGCAGCAATTTTTATCGTAACATTATTTATATTATATCTAGTATTGAACATATTAATGATAATGAAGTTCGGTGGTACTCCAGGAAAACTGTTGTGCGGTATGTATATAAAAAACGCAAATACATTTGAAAATGTTACTCTAATGCAAGCAGTAGCAAGAAGTTTTTCTTGGATAGTTTTCTCTTTTATAGTTTCTATATTGTCTAGTATTTCTGGTTTGTTTTCAATTTTATCAATCTTGATTTTATCGCTTGCGATATTTGACCAACGCAAACAAACTTTTTATGATAAAATTGCAAAAACAGTAGTGATAAATTATAAACCTATTCCTATAGCCCAAGAGAGCGATAGCGTAAGTTAAGTATAGCTTCACTACGAAACAATTATTTTGATGATAGGACAAAATATAAACCCTTAATCATTAATAATATTTATTAAAATAAACACCAATATTAATCGATCATTAATATCTTGATCTTAATATGGTTAATATGTTAATGATTGAGGATTGAAAATGCCTAAAAGTACAAATAGTGAAGAAGAGGGTAAAAAAACTGGATTATGGGGAAGAACAAAACAAGTATTAAAGGTAGGAACGGCAATAACTACTACTGCTATTGCTGGAGTTCTTTGTGGACCTATAGGTGCTGCTGTGGCCATAGGAATTTTAGCATATGGTAGTCACAAATTGGATGAAAGGAATACTAAGAAGAATCCTAATCAAGATAATAGTGAATCTCATGATAAAAAGAGTACAAAAGAAAACACAAGACCAAAACTTTGGAAGAGAGCTTTGTTTATAGTAGGCTCTATCGCACTTGGGTTTTCGATCGGAGGTCCAGTAGGTATTATAGCTGCTGCAGCTCTTGTTATTGCTGATACAGTGTCAAAAGGTAAACTTACTGAGTGGTCAGAGAATGTTTTAAAGACCCCTGTTACGCTACTAAAAGAAGGTTATTCAAAGATGAGAGAAGCTCAACCAGAGCTGTCAAAAGGTGCAGTAGTAGAAAAAGCACAGGAAATAGTGAAAGGAACAGGGCAAGAACACAATGGACCAAGCATTCCAGGTGAAACTGGACAGCAGCAAAGTAGCAGCATAACAAGTTTAAATTCTGGAACACAAAAACAAGCGCCAAAAGAGGGAGCACCATTAGCGAAAGCAGCACCTTCAAGTGAAGGAGTTACTGAGAAAGCAAATACTGGTACAAAACCAGTTCTTGGCCATTTTACTGGAAAAAAAGCTGAAGAAGATGCACAAAAAGATCGGGCAGGAAGTGTTGGGAGAGGTAGTATTAGCCACTAAACTAGCATGTATGTAATCAATTTTTCTGAAAAGAAATTATAACCTTGCTAGTCTCTTGATCTATTAATTCAAGGTTATTGAATTTGTTGATTCGAGATTTAATTAGTATAGGAACCTTATCTTGATTTAAATAAAAGCCTTGTTTTGATTGTTTGTTTATGCGTAATTTTATGTCTCCATTTTTCCAAGCTAGCATTTTATTTACTTTAGGCTTTCCCTTACAGTCGTTATTTGCTTCGTTTATAAAACCCAAGTATTCATCTTGTGTAGAATATATTTCAATTCTACATGTTTTGTAACCTGTCCAGTTGCCTAGATATGGGTCTGTATTATCACCCTGATAAAGAACGAAATCTTTTTGAACATATTCCCATGGAGCTTTTGCACCATCTACTCTTTTTAAAAAAAGTACTGCTTGGTCAAAGTTTGTTACAGTATAAGGAATGTAGACATCTTTATCTTTTTGTATAGTTATTTTTTGGCTTTTAGTTTTGTTATTTTTTGTGTCAAGTATTGTTACACTTTTCTCATCTGGTACTGTTGTTTTAACATATTTTTCAACCTTTTGCATATTTTCAAAAGATGCTATTATTATATCTGCTCCAACCTTTTTGCCGTATTTAATGTAATCACCAGCTGCGTCATACTCAGCTGTAAATGATGACTCACCTATTATTAAAAAATCATTGAATAATAAATTGTATATATTATGTACATTGTAACTTGTGCTTATATAGACAGGCTGTCTGCTCGATTTAGCATACTTCTCTGGTGCATAATTAACATATGCATTTTCTATTAAAGAATAAGTGCCACAACTAGCAAGTAAAAAAGACAAGCTAATTAATAATGGAATTTTGTTTAGTATTTTTAGCATAATATATTTCTATTCTAAAAATGGTATCCTATTTTTCTGAATATTTTATTAAAATAATAGAAGATAATGTAATATTGCCTTACGCATGATTACTCCAAATTCTACCTGCTCTAAAATAACATCATCTGCTATATCATTGCTAACCTCAACGCCTCTATTTACTGGTCCTGGGTGCATAACGATCGCACTTGATTTTGCGTATGATAGCTTTTGCTGATCAAGTCCATATAAATGGAAATATTCTTTCTCTGAAGGAACAAAACAACTATTATTCATACGTTCTTTCTGCAATCTGAGAAGCATAATCACGTCAGCATCCTTTATACCTTGAGTTAACGAATAATGTATTGAATCTACTTCAGGAAAATTCTTGCAAATCAAAGTTGGTGGGGCAACTAAGCTTATTTTCGCTCCGAACATTTTTAGCAATCTTATATTTGATCTTGCAACCCTGCTATGCAGAATATCGCCGCATATCACAATTTTGAGGTCCTTTATTTGCTTTTTATGACTGCTAATTACGAAATAATCTGCAAGCGCTTGAGTTGGATGTTCACTGCTTCCATCACCTGCATTGATTAACGAGCAGCTAACATGCTCAGCCAGTGTGTTAATAATACCACTACTTTTGTGCCTGATTATTATGTAATCAGGATTCATTGCATTTAATGTTTTTACCATATCCTTTAGATCTTCTCCTTTGCTCATAGAAGAAGATTTTACTGGCAAAGTTACAACGTTTGCTCCAAGGCTTTTGGCTGCTATTTCAAAAGATGCGAGTGTACGTGTTGAATCTTCAAAGAATAAATTTATTACTGTTTTATTTTCCAAGATATTAGCATTTACCAATTCTTTGGTAAGATACTGATTAGCCAGCTTAGTTATATTTTCTACATCATTAATTGTAAGATCTGAGATGCTTAACAAATTCCTTTTGCTCTTCATATCTTCTTGTTTTTTATTAACGTGTAATTATTACTCAATCACTTGACTCTATTCTACTTTATTAATGTTGATTTAGGTAGAGAATACTTTCTATTGTTGTTTCTTTTTTTAATAAAGTTCTGCAATGGACCTGTTTATTAAATCTTAATATATTAAACATATATTTTAATATATTAGAAATATAGTGAATATGACTGAAAAAATTAATCCATTTAAAAGTGAAAATTATCAAAATAATCTTAATGATTTAATAGAAGCCATAAGGACAAGAAATGTAATAAAAGCTGGTAAACAATACAACAAAACAGTAGAGGAGCTATCAAAAGCATTAAAAGCTTTTTCAGATACAGATCAAACAGCAAAGAATGTAGCTAAGCATGTTATAGGTAGTGACTTAGGTAAATATAAAAGATCAATAGATAAAAAACCATCAGGCTTGGTTAGAAAGTTAATTGAGTGGTTAAAGAAAACATTAAAAATAGAAGCTTCAACTGAAAATAGTATGAATGATTTTATTAAGACTTTACCTAAAAATTCATCTGAAGTTGCTTCAGAGATCAGTAAGAAATATACAGAAATTTCTAGTAAAATTGCTGACCTAGAGCGAAGTGAAAGAGATGTTGGAATAGTGCCCACAAAGCCTCCTAGAAGTATTCAGTCAGAAATGCCTGAAGAGCAGATTTATTCAACAGTTTCTAAAGAACATAGAGAAGCAAAAAAAGAACTTAAGCAACAAGAAAAATCTAAGCCTATAATACCACCAAAGCCGTCAATACCACCACCAGTTCCAAAGAAAACTCTTGATGCTTACATTCCTCTCGAGGCGCCTAAAGTAAACTGGGCAACTTATCCAGGAGATATCAAAAATGTTCAGAAGGCAAATAAAATCCCCCCTTCACCACAGCTAAGAACACACAAGCCTAAAGAGCAAATTTATATGAATACCTCTAACAAGAGCGGTGCAGCAAATCAGATAAGTGGAACCAAGCCTCCGTTAGCGCCAAAACCTCGTACTAGCGAAGCTTCTCCAGGTACAAAAGTGAGTACAAGAGGAAATCGTGTACATAAAATGGTTGAACAATTTGAAAAACTAGCAGACCACACAAAAGGAAGAGAGTAATCATTCACTGATCAAATCCAATGATATCCTTAATTTCTTTTATATTTTGGTTTGCAATTTCTGATGCTTTCTCTGTGCCTTTTTTTAGTATTGCATTTAAATATAGTTGATCTTTTAGCAGATCATTCATTTTCTCTCGTATAGGTGATATACTACTTACAATTGAATCAGCTAATTCTTTTTTGAAGTGTTCCATGTTATGCTTGTTCATTTCTGCGCATACTTCTTTTACACTTGTATTGCTGAGTGCAGAATAGATGCTTATCAAATTACTTATTTCTGGACGATCTTCCAAAGTAACGAAATCAAAGCCTAAAATTGAATCTGTTTTTGCTTTTTTTATCTTACTAAGAATTAAATCATCCGAATCATCAAGGTTAATGCGTGAATTATCAGAAGGATCAGACTTACTCATCTTGCTCGTACCACTCCTCAAACTCATTATTCTTGATGCATGGCTTAAAATTAAAGCTTCTGGTACAGTAAAATAATCTTGCCCATAGTGATTGTTAAAAGCTGATGCAATATCGCGCGCAAGCTCTAGGTGCTGCTTTTGATCGTCACCAACAGGAACGCATTTAGTTTTATATAACAATATGTCTGCAGCCATAAGCACTGGGTAGCTATATAACCCGAGAGAGGCTTTTTGTTTATCACTTCCAGCTTTATCTTTAAATTGAGTCATCCGGTTAAGCCAGCCGATAGGTGTGTAACAACTAAGCAGCCAACTGAGTTCTGCATGCCCACTAACTGTAGATTGATTAAAAATAATAGATTTTTCTGGGTCTATTCCACATGCGATATAAGCTGCTGCTGTTTTGAAGATATTGTTTTTCAATTCACTTGCTGGAAGTTTATTGGCTGTGATTGCATGCAAATCAACAATACAAAAAAGGGACTTATATTTATCCTGTAAATCCACCCACTGCTTGATTGCACCAAGGTAATTACCAAGGTGCAATATACCGCTTGGCTGAACACCTGAAAAAACAATAGATTCTTTGCATGTCATTGTCATCTTAGTACCGCTAATTTTATGTAGATATAAATACGGTAAGTGAAATGTTAAGTAAAGGAAAGTATGTACTTATGAAACTTGACAAACGTTAATATTTTTGGTAAAATTATTATATGTATTAGTCATAATACCAAAATAGGAGAGAATATGGAAACAAGAAAATTTGAAGTGCTTATAACAAACAGTAATCTTAGTGAATGTAGTAAAAATAACATTTTACAAGAACATAATGACACGCCTACCTTTAAAGATGAAGACAAAAAATCGCTCGAGTTAGCTAAAACTATTTTAGATTCTTGGTATGATATTAAAAATAAATCAATTGCTATTAGGAATATAATATATTTCAACAAAGTAGAAGAAAGTAAATATATTGAAAAATTGAAAGAGCGTCTTTCTGTAGTGCAATATCTTATCAATATTCCAAACATAAAGCACATAGGGCTTGATGAGCGCTTCAATTGTGAAACGGTGATTAGAATTGCTGGAGATTTATCAGAGGAAGGTGTGACTGAATGCTCACTCGAAAAAGTAAGGGCCAATATGATTTTAACATCACTACTAATAGAGCATGGTATTATCAATCCTACAAGTGTTGCCCATGTAAAAAGGCAAAGATGCAACAGTACAGTAGAGCTTAAAGAGTATTTACTAAATAATGAAATGGTTATTGAAGATATTACAAAAGATGTAGGTACAATGCAAAAACTCTTGAAAAATGAAACCTTCATAAATTCAATGATAGAAAATCCAGAGCTTGCTAAAAAATTATTAAAAAACGAAATCTTTATAAATTCAATTATAGAAAATCCAGAGCTTATTAAAGAATTATCAAAAAATGAACACTTTATAAAAGTAATTTTAAAAACAAAAAATTTATCTTTTTTAAAAGCAAAAAATTTATCTGCTTTAGAAATAAAAAATTTATCTACTTTAGAGATAAAAAGTTTATCTGTTCTGAGTAAACTATTGAGTGGGCTATTGAGTAAGCTATTAAGAAATGAAGATTTTATCATGGAAATTTCAGAGGTTTTAAGATCGGGAACTCAGAAAGAACGAAAAGAGGTTTTGGATTATGTAGTTAATATACTAGAAAGTGCAGATCTTGAAGAAGCAGCGTATACACTCTGCAACTTTGAATTATCCATACCTACTACAAGTAATGATAATATAAAGAAACTATGGACAAAATCTTTCAAGGCAATGTTAGTCAGTGCACTAGATATACTTCAATCTAGAGTTAATAATGTAATCAAAGAACATCAACAACAAAGAGTTGAAGCAGAAGCGTTACCACAGGAAAAACCAAAAGTTGAGCAACCTCAACAAAAGCCTGTAGTGCAAGAAGCACAGCAAGAACAAGAGAAACAACCTAAAAAATCTCCAGCAGAAGTGTTACCACAGAAAAAACCAGAAATTAAAAGCCCAAAACAAAAAATAAACCAAGATCTAGATAATGAGATTTTAGCAAGTGTAAGAGAGTTGTTTCATGAGACAGAACAATCTAAAGCACCTATAGAAGAGAAGAAACAACCGGAACCAGAGGTTAAAAAACCACAACATGAACCTGTTGTGGGAGTAGAGGGCACTTCAAGACCTACTATTGAATCACATGTAGAAAATCCAAAACCTGAAGAAGTGCTTTCTGATGGTGTTATTTCTCTTGATGGAGCTGATGAAAAAACTACTCAATCTGTAACAGAGGATAGTGAACAACCAAAACCTGAAGCATCAACACTTCCTAGGCCTACTGTTGACAAAGAAGATCCAAAACATAAAAGCAACAGTAACTACTCCTACATAGGCGTTTGTGGAACAGCTGGTTTATGTATAGGTTTTGTGATAGGTTGCGTCACGGCATACTTTTTAGGAGCTGCTTCTTTAGCTCCAATGATTACTATTACAGTATTTACTGCAGCTGCTGTGGCGGGTATGTTAGTTGGTGCAGTGTTTGGTGCTGGAATAGGTTATTGTGTGAGTAGATGTTTTGATAATCCTAATGTGGAAGAACATAAGCAATTATTGATTTTATCCTAGTAATTTAGATGTCACATAATGCTGAATTTTCTGCTCAGCATGCTTATTTGTCAATAGACTCTTTAAAGAAAGCTTGCATACAAATTTATCAAGGTGTAAAATTACAGTTATTTTAAAATAAATAGGTTAGTTATGAATCTTATAACAAAGTCTGCTATTGATTTTACGGCTCCGGCTGTGCTCTCCGGCGGGAAATTTGCCGATGATTTCTGCCTTAGCAGCCAAATAAAGGATAAGTACGCTGTTCTTTTCTTTTATCCACTTGACTTTACGTTTGTCTGCCCAACTGAATTAATATCGCTGAATAATAAAATAGGTGAATTTACAAAGCGCGGTGTTGAAGTCATAGGTATAAGTGTAGATTCAAAATTTTCACACTATCACTGGCGTAAAACTCCAATTAATGAGGGTGGTATTGGTGAAATTAGTTACCCTTTGGTGTCTGACATAAAGAAGTCAATATCAAGAGACTATGGAATCTTGCATGATGATTCAATTGCTCTTAGGGCAACTTTTGTCATAGATGACGCGTTTATTGTGCGACATCAATCTATAAATGACTTGCCTTTAGGACGTAGTATTGATGAGATCATCAGAATTATTGATGCGATTAAACATAATAAAGAACATGGCGAGGTATGCCCAGCAGGATGGGAGAAAGGTAAACCAGGAATGCAAGCAAGCGATGAAGGGGTGGCGGACTTTCTTAACTCACATAGTGAAGAGCTATAGATGCAGTTACTCAGTACAAAAGTTCTAATCATTGGTTCTGGTGCAGCCGGTTATTCTGCTGCTATATATGCAGCGCGTGCGAATTTAGAGCCAATTGTAGTGACGGGAATGCAACCTGGTGGCCAGCTTACGATTACTACAGATGTTGAAAATTATCCTGGGTTTTCCTTGATACAAGGTCCGGATTTAATGGAGCAAATGAGGCTGCATGCAGAAAATGTTGGAACACAAATAATAGAGGACGAGATAAAAAGCGTTGAGCAACTTGTAAAGCCTAATGAATATCAATTTCAGTCCTTTGGCACTTTTAATAATTACTACTCTAGTGCAGTTATAATTGCAGCTGGTGCACAAGCAAAGTGGCTTGGCCTTGCAAGTGAAAAAAAATTCCAAGGTTTTGGAGTTTCAGCATGTGCAACTTGTGATGGTGCATTTTTTAAGAATAAAGTTGTAGCTGTGGTTGGTGGCGGAAACACTGCAGTTGAAGAAGCAATATTTTTAACTCGATTTGCCAAAGAAGTTATACTGATACACAGACGTGATAAATTAAGAGCAGAAAAAATAATGCAAGATCGGCTTTTTAAGAATGATAAAATAAAAATCATGTGGAATTGTGGTATTGAAGAAATACTTGGAGAAGAAAATCCAAAAAAAGTGACTGGCATAAGAATAAAATCAACTGAAACTGAAAATATTCAAGAAATACAAGTGGATGGGGTATTTGTTGCGATTGGACATGCACCAAATACAGGTATTTTTAAGGATTTTGTTGAAATGGATGAACATGGCTATATCATTACTAAGCCAGGAGCAACTTTAACTAGTAGGGCAGGGGTGTTTGCTGCAGGTGATGTTCAAGACAAAGTATATCGTCAGGCAGTAGTTGCAGCTGGGACTGGGTGCATGGCGGCACTTGATGCAGAAAAATTTTTAGAAACTTAAATTATACTTCTTGCATAACTGTTATTTGAGTAAGAAATTAGCATCTTGGTTCGATGTCATTCGAGTAGCTGACACTGGAATCCAGCAATCCATAAGGTGTCATCCCAGTGCGTGACACTGGGATCTAGCGAACTTGCTTGCAAGTGAGCATATAATGAAAAGGATAAAAGTTTTTATGCTAAGATACAGTGTTTAATGGAATTGCACTGCAAAATAGATCCCAGATACTGTCTTTGATGTCAAACAAATTATCCAACTAAATTACAATTAAATGGTTGATTGTTTTTAAGAATACCAAAAAAGACATGCATTAATTTTCTCATTAACGCAAGGACTATGACTTTTGGGCATTTACCTTTACTTGCTAGACGCTGACAAAATTTTTGAAAATGATTATTATGGTTTTTGACTACTATAGCTGTCATATAAAGGGCTTTTCGGACGCGCTCAGATCCTATTTTACATATGCAACTTCTCTTACTTACAGACGATCCAGATTCATAATGTCCTGGATTTAGGCCAGCAAAAGCTGTAAATTGCTTAGCATTGTCAAAATTATCAACCGCTGGCATTTCTGCAATAACAGCAACAGCAGTAAGATGTCCTATACCTTTTATAGTCTTGAGGTTTTCTACCATATTTTTTAGATGTGGATAGTGATTTATATGCTCATTAATTTCTGTTTCGAGAACAATAATTTGCTCCTCTATTGCCAAAATTACCTTAGATATAGCTTCTTTGCAGCTGGAATGCATATTTTCATTTTCCAAGCGGTTCATCTGTTGCAATTTATCATTTGTTGCAATTTATCATTTTTTAGCGATTGCATACAACGGTAAAGATCTCTTAAATGCCTCATTTCAGGTGCAATTGGTTTCCAAAGAGCAGGTTTATTCGCAATACAAAATCTAGCTATCATAGCTGCATCTGATTTATCTGTTTTATTTCTGAGCAGCTCACTTTTGCCAAAAGCCTTGATTTGAGCCGGGTTTACTATACTAACATTATGCCCTAAATCGTGCATAAAAGTAGCCAAATCTTCCCCATACCAGCTAGTTGCCTCAAGACACAGATGAATAAGATTTGCTCCATGGCCATTGGGCTTTGTTGCATAGCTAGTTGGTAGCAGGCAGTATATGATAAATTCATGAGGCTATCTCAAATTTAGCCATACCTATATCGGTAAATTTATTCAGCAAATAGCACTTGAGTAGCAGTTCTTTTTCACGATTCACCTCTGATTTTTTCCTAAAACTAAACCCAAATATACTTTTCAGTCGCCAGAAGAAAACTTCTACATAAGATCTTTTTCCGTAATTCACCTCTCTTTTCCATGGCTTTCGCCCATCCTCGCCGAGCTCATTATATGACTCTATTAGCCTAATAGCAGCGTTTCTTTCGGCCATACAGGCCAATTTCGGATGCGGTATGGCGTCCTTTTTTGGCTGGATTTTCGTTTTTATCCCAAGTTTATGACATAACTGATAGATGTGGCGCGTATCGTATGCTCCATCTGCGTACAAAACGGACACATTATTGACTTCTTCCAATAAATCGTGCGCTCCACGGCAATCAGAATAAGTTCCATTGGTGTACTTTGCATCTATAGCCTTTTTGCTATTTACATCCAGCATCAGATGAAGTTTTCTTGTTTGGTCATGGTGACGATATTTGCGATCTTTACTGTTTACTCCGCTGTGTTTTGGAGTATTGTTGTAAATGCTAATGCCCGTGCTGTCTATAGCAACTTCGATATTTTCCATATCATTCTTATCTATTCTATTATCATTAATTTTTATGTTAAGTTTTTTAAATCTTCTTGAGGCCTGTGAATAGCTTATGACAGATAGATTCCTTCCTATTTGTTCGAGGTATCCTTTTATAAATCCTACCGTTTGCCTCAGGCCAATCCTAAATAGATAAGTTATTATATGAACTAAAATCACAACTTTATCGCTGTAAATATTATTCCCACCTGCCACTTTTGGGCTGCTTTCGTACCAATTTTCAATGGCATTGTTGATATAATGAAAAATATTTCCTCTTTCTTGCAAAAATTTGTTATATTCGTTTTGGTTACTGACTTTCATTTTGACTGGCATTTTTTTCTTTAAGCAGTTAAATGCCTGTTTTATAATGAATTTAGTCAGTAACTTCCAGCCTTTTTCTCCATAGCTATGCAACAAAGCCTGGCCATTGCACCAAACCACAAGCTTTGCAAAGCCATCCTGATTATTTTGAAAGACTTTGTGTCGTTTTTTATTGTCCATCAGCAAACAAACATCAAATTTCTTTTTTGAAATATCCACACCCAAAATAGCATTTACTTGCATAAAATTACCTCCAAGACTATAAATAAACTGAGAGTTTAGACTAACCTTGTAATACGGGATATAATTCCAAAGATACTGTTCAGTCTTTTAACTCTATGGGAGGGGAGCAAAATCTGGAATTCGGCCTTATTGGCGTTAGTGTCAAGTCGGCTTCACCCTTCCTGCGTGGTATTTTAGCTCTAATGCCTCACATCATAAAGATACAAGTGTCACGCACTGGGATGACACGATGAGGAGCATTCGGATGATACCAGTAGTTGATACTTAATACAAGACCTATCGCTTTACGGGATGTTTGTACAGTTATGTGTGCGATACTAGAATCTACCTATTTTCTTGCTGGATCCCAGTATCAAGTACTGGGATGACAGGAGAAGTGATACTTGGATGATAGCAGGAGAAGTGGTACTGGGATGATAGATGGTTTTGTAAGAAGCCAGCACTAGCTTCTTACTTTAACTTATTTTTATTATGTGTATGGGGTATAAATAATCTGTAAGTCTGTTAATATGCATAACCATTAAATAATATCATCACAGAATTGATATTCTGGGCATGTTGACTCATTAAGATTAGAATTGAATGCTACATGATTTCCACTCATGGTAGGATCATCCATCGGGCTCATGAGCACAAAGCCATGTAATATTTCAGGACCATAGTTTGTAGTAATATCCTCTGGATAAGTAATAACCAACTCACCATCTTCAAGCTCTGCTGAGTGATCATTAAAAGTTAGAGAGTCATCTTCTTCACTTTTTACTCTATCTTCATTTTCAGAATATTCACCTAGTACTTCTCTACCATAGTCTGTAATCCACATATCACTATCATTTAGTTCTATATGCAAAGAAGCATTATCACTATCAGTAATAATAAACTTTCCATCTTCAAGCGTTACTGAAATAGACTCCAAAGAAATATTATCACTAGGCCTATGTAAATTTTCAGCAGTGTTAAGTAAATATTTATCACTCTCAAAACGATCACTCTCAAAATTAAATTTTGAATCTATCCTATACTCTAAGTATTTGGCCGTAGCAATTTCCTCTCCTGAGTCATCAATTATTTGCAACCAAAATTTGGTATTAATGATCTTGCCATTATAAAAAACATCAGTTGTTATATGCTTCCCCTTTATAAGTTGATATGTTTTTTCAGTCATATATATATACCTATATTTATTAATATACAGGCAATATAATGTTCTTTTTAATGAAAGTCACTAATAAAATATATATATTTATTAAAAATTTTATTATTTTATCTATAAGAAAAAATAGCTCCTAATCACGGTGTGTAGCTAAATAAGATTTACCGACATGATTCTATTATTAAGCTAATGGATCTCTTGGCATACAACCATTGTTTTAATAGCAGTAAACTACTTTTCGTGTTCTAGTGGTTTCAAAGAAGTTAGCTGAACTCCATCCACCTCTGCGCGTGGCCCTTGCGATTGCAATATTCTAATCCCAGCGATAAGTAAGGTGATGTCATTAGAAGTGAAATCCTTCAATCCTTTAGCTAGTGTTGCTAATGCATTACTATCATTACCCTCCAATACTGAACTGTCTAATGCATAAGACTCTCCTTTTAATTTACAAAGTTTATCTAATTCTTGATAAAGCCCTTGACTTCCTTCCCTAAATGGTTTTGTGAACCCAGAAGCTCTGTCTAATAAATTTTTCACATCTTTACGTGTATTCTCAGGAATTTGTAACAAGAATTCAGTATTTGCATTCGAACCAGGGTATAACGCTGAACTTGGTAAAGGTGTTTCTAAGTTGTTTTTTGTGTGGATCTTATCTTGCTCTGCCTCAACTTCCTTTCTAATCTCTTCATGTGCTTCACTCATTATTAATTTAAATTTGCTTAATTCTTCTGTAAGCCCAGCCTTATCAGTACTAAGTTTACTATCTCCTTTTTCTTTCAATCTTGTTAAATCTTTTAATGTTAACTCAATATCTGTATCATCTAGTCGAATTTTTCCATCTTTTTCCTTAATGAGATTTGTTAAAGCCTTAAATCCGTCCTCATTCAAAAGATATTGCTTTATAAAAGCTGCATCATCTGGAAGTGGCTCACCTTTTGCTATTCTTCGATTATTTGTGTCATTGTTAACATAACAGTTTGATACATGTTCTACTGCATTTGACGGTCCTGGAGATAACATATCAATAAAATTTTTGAGTAAATGCACTACTCCTTTTCCTATATCTTCTACTTTCTCTCCTACATACTTAGCACCACCTTTTATATTTTCTGATATTGCCTTTCTCTTATATATAGCAAGAGCGATAAGAGCTATTGCTAATAACACTGCTGCACCTATAGCAATGAATGGTGCGGCAGCTGCTATTCCAGCACCTGCCGCTCCTAAGCCTGCACTTATTGCGCCAAAGTTTGCACCTATTGCCCCACCAAGTATTCCACCGGCAATAACACCAGTAGCACCTATAGCAATGTTTCTACCTAAGTTATCAGCTTTTTGTATTATAATCGGATCTTTACTAAATTGCTCAAGTAAGCTTGTGATTTGTTCCTTGGATAATTTATTTTGTATACCGTGTAAAAGTTTCTGACCTTTATCACCTTGGAATAACTCAAGTATATCGGCTACATTTGTTAAATCTTTATCTGTTATTCCTTCAGATTGTACAAAGTCTTCTGCTGCTGTCTTAAAATCTTCATTTACTTCAGCGAGTTTTGCTATACTTTCAGCGACTTTACTATAGTATGTTTTTGCTATACCGCCTTGTCCCATCTTTAACTCCATTAATAGTAAATATGCTTAATTATATATAATAATTGTTAATTATTTTATAATTGATGTAAGATATTCAGTAAATCTCTAATGGTATGTTTATAAATGTATCACTTTAATTTATTAATTTTTTGTGGAACTTGTGTTGATTAGCTCTTTTTATTCCTATAAAGAACCAACAATTGCAATTATTAGTTCTTCAGATATAATCTCTTCAAATTCACACGAGTCTTAATGAATGGCAGAAAAAGAAGAGTTATTTAGTTTTACATCAAAAAATCTTGACTTGGCGAAAAAGTTTATAGAGATGTATCCAAAGGGTAGGAAAGGCAGTGCTGTTATGCCTTTATTATATTTAGTTCAAGAGCAATGTGGGTGGGTATCTGAATGCGCTATGCGTTATGTTGCTGACATGTTAAGTGTTCCGCATATTCGTGTATATGAAGTGGCAAATTTCTATACTATGTATAATCTCAAACCTGTTGGTAAATATTTGATACAAATTTGCAGGACTACTCCTTGTTGGCTCTGTAATAGCGAAGAAGTTTTAAATACATTCAAAAAAAAGCTAGGGATTGACATCGGGGAGACTACTGAAGATAATCTATTCACTTTAAAGGAGGTAGAATGCCTCGGTGCATGCGTTAATGCCCCTGTTGTGCAGATAAACAATGATTTTTATGAAAATCTCACTTCTGAAAAAGTGGAAGAAATCATAACGAAACTTTCAAATGAATAATAATAGGCCTATTGCAAAACCTTCTGTACTTGCAGATGCTACTCAAAATTTGTCATCCCAAAAACCACAAGGTGTCATCCCCAGTGCCTTTTTTCCTGTCATCCCAGTGCGTGACACTGGGATCCATCTTATTTTCATCATGAACATTATTTTAACGTATGCTCATAGAGTCTGTTGTCTATTGTATAATTTGCAAATATTTTTATACCTAGATCCCAGTGTCACGCACTGGGATGACAAAAGGGGGCTACTTGGATGACAGGCAAGAGCGACAACCAAGTTGCATTTGAAATACAACGTTTGTACAGTTGTGTATCACGCGCTGGAATGATGCCAGATGGGGCTGCTGATCTTTCACTAAAACAGTGGTTATGCAAGAGATGAAAGAAGAATTTTCATTTGAGGTAAAAAAACAGTCAGGCTCTGCGAGAGTTGGCACAATAAGAACACCACATGGTAATATAGAAACACCAGCATTTATATTCTGCGCAACGAAAGCTGCAATTAAAGCTGCAGACATTGAAAGAGTAAATGAAGCTGGCACTCAGATAATACTTTCTAACACTTATCATTTAATGCTCCAACCAGGGGAGGATACGGTTGCAAAACTTGGCGGTTTGCACAAGATGATTGGATGGAATAAACCAATGCTCACTGATTCAGGTGGATATCAAATATTCAGCTTGGGTCATGGATCAGTTTCAGAGGAGATTAAAGGAGTAAGAAAGAAACAAAAAACGCTTATTAAAATTAATGAGGATGGAGCAGTTTTTCGCTCATATATTAATGGTAAAACTTATTATTTAACTCCTGAAAAATCTATACAAATTCAGCAAAAATTAGGTGCTGATTTAATAGTGGTTTTGGACGAATGCACCCCATTTCACGTAAGCAAAGAATACACAGAGAAATCTATGCTTATGAGTCACAGATGGGCTGAGCGTTCTTTGAAAGAATTTGAAAAGAACCACTGCGGTAAACAGAAATTATATGGAATTAGCCAAGGAGGAGTATATCAAGATTTGCGCAAAGAAAGCTGTGATTTCATCAATAGTTTGCCATTTTTTGGTCAGGCAATAGGCGGGTCACTTGGACAAAGTAAACAGCAGATGCAAGATGTAGTTTCTTTTACAATGGAGCGCTTAAAGAAAGATAGACCTACACATTTGCTTGGTATTGGCGGAATTGTGGATATTTTCAATGGAGTAAATCTTGGAATTGATACATTTGATTGTGTCCATCCAACTCGCTTGGCAAGGCATGGCGGAGCATTAATAAAAGTGAAAAACATGAATTCTATTTCTTCAAAGTGCAAAGAACATATTAATTTGCGAAACCAGCAATTCGAGTTGGATGATAATCCTATTGAAAGTGATTGTTTGTGTTTTACATGTAAAAAACACTCAAGAGCTTATATCCATCATTTACTGAAAGCCAAAGAATTATTAGCCCATACGCTCATCACTATTCATAACGTCTTCTTCATGAATAAGCTGATGGAATCAATAAGGCAGGCAATATTAGATGATAGGCTTAATCAAGAAAAAAATAACTGGGTTAGTGAATTGCAATTACAGGAAACCTTACTCTAATCATAAGTTTATTGAAATTTTATGCAAAGATAATTAATATTTTATTGAACATATTAATGTATATTATTTAAATATTAAACTTACTGATGCCATTTTACAATGAACATTCAAAGGGATAGTCAAAACATTATAAGTAACTTACATGCACTGATTCAAAACAATCAAGTTGATAAGTTTACAGATGAGTTGCAACATGCGCTGGAAAAAAAAATAGACGTCAATACTCAACTACTAAAACAATTTGGTAGTAGATTATTACACTTTGCTTTTCTCAATAATCAATCTTCAGAGTTTGCTAAGTTACTTCTTCGCCATGGAGCTGATATTTATGCTGAAAATGATAACAAACAAATACCATTAACTCTTGCTATTGAAGATGGTAGATTAGACGTTATATGTTTCCTTTTAGAAAATGAATATGTAAAAGCAGATGATATTTTACAAATCATGGAAGGAATCTTTATATATGATGATAGGCGTTTCCATGTAGAACAAATATGTAAAGACCCTAATCTATGGAAAATTCCAGAGTTAGATTTACATAAAAAGCTTGAGTATAAAAGAGCATTTTATAAAGAATTTGGAGTATCTAGTAGCCTATTAGAAATCAAAGAATCTGATAGAGAAAACACCTATACAGCAGAACTATATAAAGAATTATTTGAAGGCGAACAAGCCAGCAAAAATGCTGACTTTCATGATAATATAACTAACTTTATTTCAAGAATTGAACCAATACAAACACTGTCAGAAAAAATCTTAGGTCATTCCCCTAACCTTGGAATATGTAACGCATTATGCAGCTTCATCGCTGCGGTGAAGCCTGAAAATAAAAAAGATTTCGATGAAATTATGGAAACATTTTCTAATGAATCTCATGAGAGAATCACATTTTATAACAAGGTAAATGAGAAGGATTTTTCGGATTATCTTCAAGGTAATACGCAAGATTTGTCAAAAGAAGATATATTTTTGTTTGCAACAATGATAGTAGAAAATTTATCCATTCTTAACACTAAGAATGCAGAAACAAGAAAAGAACTTTCTCTTGATGATAACGTTTTATTTTTTGAAACGTTGAATGAATGTAATGAAGATAAGCAAGTTCAAATTAACTTGAAAGTGCTTAAAGAAATTTTAGAAAAAGCAAGTATAGGCGATTATGTACAGTTTGGTTTTGGAGTTGGTGCTGATAATACAAGTTATGCAGGACACGCAGTACTAGTAAACAAGTCAGCAAATGATAGATACCTGTTTTTTGATCCTAATGTAGGTGCTATTGGCTTTGATAAAAATGGAACTCCAGACTTAACATTAGAACAACTTAGTGAAGTAATGGAAAATTTGTTTAATACTTTAAAAACTCTTACATACAAGAAAAATGATAGCTTGCAAAATGCATATGTAGGAGTAGTGGTTGAAAATACTACTAGAAGTTTAGATAAAATTATAGAATCACATAGGGAAAAAAATCAAGATTGCTCTGGTCCGAGATTCACTTTTCAAGATATCAAAATTGAAAATATTATTGATAAAAAAGCTACACCTGATATACATAAAAGGTAATATTTTCAAATGTATAAGTTTATGCACGATGCTTAAGAAAATGGAGAAGCTACCGCTTTTGCATCACAAGCAGTGCAGGTGTGAAGAATAAAGTTAGAGCTGTTGCAACTAACACTCCGCATGCAATAGTTGTTGAAATGTCAACCCACCACTGGCTTGATGGTGCATCATACGTGATTTGCAGCGTGAAAAAGTTGATATTGAGTCTGGTTATCATAGGTATTAACCCAAGAACTGTAGTTGCAACGGTGAGTAATATTGGCCTTACACGAGAAATTGAAGCATTGATTACACATCGTTTAATGTCATTTTTATGCGCCTTAATTTGGGTGTGAAAGGCATCAAGTAATAGTATGTTGTTGTTTACTATAATTCCAGCAAGTGCAATGATTCCAACGCCACACATGACAATTACAAAAACTTGATTGGTAAGAAAGAAAACAAAAAACACGCATGTGGTAGATAAAAAGACTGCTGTCATTACAATGAATGTGTGATATACATTATTAAATTGTGTTATTAACACTAATACCATCAACGTAATTGCTAATATAAAGGCTTGCAACAAAAATGCTCCTGATTTCTGTTGATTTTCTTTATCACCCTTAAAGACAATTTTTACTCCTTTATCCCAGTCCTGTGCAATACTATTTTGAATAAATTTAATTCTTTCATCGACAAGATAGCCAGTATCAACATCAGAGGAAATTGTCACTGTCCGCAACCCATCAATCCTACTCAACTTATTTATCTTTTTTTCTGGTGCATACTTTACTATGTTGCTCATAGGATATGGACCGTTCACTGTGTTGATAAAAAGATTATCTATAGTCTTCATGTTACGATCCTTTCGAGGAAAACGCAGTACAATATCGATTTCTTCATCCAGATTATTAGGCCTATATTTTCCAATTAACACGCCGCTTGTAACCATTTTTATAAAGTCGCCAATGGTTGCAACACTTACCCCAGAACTTGTGGCCTTACTCTTATCAACACTCATATTCCATTCTATTTCAGGTGATGATCTACTATCTTGAATATTTATGAACCCAGATGAAGGCTGATTCATCATTTTCAGCATCTTTTCTACTGCTAAATTTAAGCTGAGTGCATTTCCACTTAGATTAATTTGTATTGGCTTATCAGATGATGGTCCTGACTTTTCTTCCTGAACATCAATTATTATGCCTTTCATGTTCTGCAGACTGCTTCTTATATCGCTTAATATATGCTTAGCTTTTCGCCTGAAGCGCCAGTCCATCAGTTCTAATTGAATTTTGGCAATGACATTATCTGAAAATGCTCCTGATCTGGAATATGATACGCCAATTTCTTTTTCAACGCTTAAAATACGCTCTTCTACTTCTTTTAGTATCAAATCTCGTTCTTTAGCTGATAAGCTTTCTTTTGCTTTAACGCTAACTAAAATATTATCTGGATCAACTTTCGGAAAAAATTTCACTCCAGGGCCAAAGCTAAAGTACAATATACTAAACGAAAACAAAACAGATACGACGATACAGACAAATTTTTTAGGATGATCTAAGACCTTCTCTAGCATGCGTACATAAGTTCTTATTATTGGCCCAGCACTTTTTATCTCACCACTTTCGATAGCATTCATTCTTTCAATTTCTTCTTTTGAAGTTACCGATGGCTTTCCAAAAATTGCACCAAGTGTTGGTATAAAAACTAAAGCCATAATGAGCGACCCAGTTAAAGTTAAAATTATTGTAATTGGTATATACTGCATGAATTTTCCTACAGTATCAGGCCAGAGTAGCAAAGGAAAAAACACTGCCAATTTAGTCAGTGTTGATGATACAACCGGATAAAACATATCACGAACTGAAGTGTGAAAGGCCTCTACTTTATCCATGCCAGCAATCATTTTTCTATCGGCATATTCGCTGATTACAATTGCATCATCAACCAGCATACCAACAGCCATAATTAAACTGAAGAGTACAACTATATTTAAGGTAATACCCATCGAATAAAGAGCTATTATTCCAATAAGAAAGGAACCTGGTATCGAAAGTGCCACAAGAATTGCTATTCTTGTTCCCATAGAGAACATTATTATAATGAGTATCAATAACACAGCAAATATTATGCCGTTTTCTAAGTCATCAAGCACATCACGGACATTTTTTGACTGGTCGTTTAAATATACCACTTTTAAATTTTCAGGTAATTGATCTTTTGCCTTGTCCATTAAATATTTCACTTGATTTACTGTATCTATTATGTTTTTTCCATTACGTTTTGAAATTTCTAATACGACACTAGATAGCCCATTAATGCGGGCAAACCCTTCATGATCCTCAAACCTAGGGTACACTTTTGCTATATCTTTTATTCTCAAAACTGCATCATCTTGAGATCTGATTGGAATATTCATAATATCTTCTATGTTTTTCAATAATCCTGATATTTTAATTGAATATTTGCCTGTATCATTTTCTAGTGACCCGGCTCCCACTAATCTATTATTGTTTGATATAGCATGAAATATTTCATTTGATTGAATATTGTATTTTGTCAGGACTGTGGGCTCAACTATGATTTCCACTGTTTCTTTACGCACGCCTGCCACTTCAACTTTAAGAACGTTTGGTAAAGACTCGATTTCTTTCTTTAATTTTCGTGCTATTTCAGCTAAGGCTCTTTCCGGCAAATTACCAATTAATCCAACATTTAATATGGGAAATAAACTCAAGTTTATTTCGTTTATTATAGGAGATTCTGCTTCTATAGGTAGCTTTGTTTTTATGTTTGAAAGCTTTGAACGAACGTTGTCGAGCACTTCTTTATTATCATACTCTGTTGCAAATTTGAGTATAATATGAGCGCCATTATCAGTTGCGATCGCCTTTAGCTCTGTTACACCTTCTATGGATCTTAGCTCAGTTTCTATAGGAATCACTAATAACTTTTCACTATCTTGAGCAGAAATACCGGGAAGTCCAACGAATACGCTAATTATAGGAATTTGTATATCAGGGTTGCTTTCTCTTGGCATTTTCACATAAGCATATGAACCGAAGATGAAAATCACTATAAGGAGTAATATCACCGCCCTGTTTCTTTCAAGAAGTAAGCTTTGCATTTTAGGATGTTACACTGAATATATATATTGTACTACTCTATTATAGCTGACATAGATTATATATTAATTAACCATTATATAACTTTTAGAAATCTACATAAAGAATGAAAATTTTCACAAAGTTGCAAATATACGAAAGTTTGTATATAATAATACTAGGTATAACATCTGAGGGTTATCATGATGAAGTTTTTAAACAATATCACACAAGGAAAGAATAAATTTGTTACATCTGCTTTATTTGCAGTTTTAGCAACTCCGATACTTTTTGCAACCATTGCTGTTGCTGTAAAAATAGCTATTATTCTTTCTGTTGCTGTAGTCAGTTACTTATTACTTTCAATATTTCCGTTCATTCAGAAAATACGAGCTAGGAACAATGATGTTTCTACTAAAATTGAAGAGCAATCTGATGTTTCTGAAGATGAAGGATATGATAGCGTTGATGAAGGTAAAGAAAAGGATAGTGAAATATCTGCAGCAGAACAGGAAGAGATTGAAGCTGAACTAGAGGCAGAAATTATAAGTGCAAGAGTAGAAGAAGAAATGAAAAATGGACTGCCTAAAAATATGGATTTGAACGGCAATGCGCTTTGTGATAAGGGTAGGGCTCAGTGTCCAGCTAGCTATATGGATTTAATGAAACCTTTGCCAGAGCATATAGATGGATTTTACCAAGCTTTTAATGTTCCTTCTACTATTGTTAATGAGCCTAAACCTGAGGGAAAGCTCTATCCTGCAGAATGGCTAGCACGGTATGGTAATATTTAGTAAAAATGCTAGAGCGGTTAACTATGGAAGATATTTTCAACCAGAGGTAGCTTTTATTTTTCAGTGGTTCTATTATTGCTTAGTGTCAAGAATAACCATAAGTTCATTAGGACTTACATAACCTAAAGAATTTTTTGCTTGCTCGTCAAGTAAATCTAAATCTAAGCTTTTTTCATATAAACCTAATATTTTATTACTTAATTTTTCTTTTTCATAAGAGATGCCCTTTAGCAAAAATTTATTGTATTCTATATCCTTATTCAATTTCATTAATGTTAATAGGCCACGGTTACCTGTGACGATGCTAACGCTGAAATATAACGTAATGAAAGAAACTAGCAAAGCCATACATAAATAGAGCAGCTTCTTTTTCTTTTGAGCTGTAAATATCACACCTTCAAATATAGGAATTGAAAAATATATGATATAAAAGGTGCTAAGAGCCCTGGCGTGCTTTGCACCTTGGCTTCACCTTGTTTATAATATAAATCTTACCACCCCTTTTCACAACTTTACAATTTTTATCTCTGTTGCGGTGAGATTTTAGCGATCCTTTTACTTTCATATCTACAGTAAGAATTAAATTACTTTACATTATGATCACTTATAAGAGGTTAGTCAATTGATAAGTTTTTTCTCATCTCATATTTTATTAAAATATTGTATAATTGTTGCAGATACTTCCTCTATTGATTTTTGCGTAACATCGATAATTGGCCAATTGTTTTGTTTAAAAAGCTTCTCTGCTTCCTCAATTTCTTCTTGTACTTTGTCGTAATTAGCATACACGTTATTGCTTTCATTCTTGATTGAAGTGAGTCTATTTTTACGTATTTCGATTAGTCTGCTTACATCTATTGTTAACCCTATTGTTAGCTTGTTTTTTAATTTTACTAAATCTACATAAAATGGTATTCCGCTAACAAAAGGAATATTTGCAACTTTATAGCCTCTGTAAGCTAAGTACATACTAGTGGGAGATTTTGATGTACGCGAAACTCCAACCAAAATTATATCTGCCTTTTCAATGTCTTGGATATTTTGTCCATCATCATGGTTAATAGTATAGTTTATTGACTCAATACGCTGAAAATATTCATCACTTATTTCAGTATGTAAATCAAGCTTTTCATCCTTTTCAATTTCAAGATAGGAGGAAATTTCTCTGATAATGTGTGATAATATAGCTCTATACGGGATTTCCAACTTTATGCAGTTATCTTTTAGATACTTCCTGAGATTGTCATCAGTGATGGTGCATATAACGAAGTGGTGCTCATCGCTTTTACTTTTCATCTTTTCTAAAATGCCATCAACCTGTTCTTTTTCTTTTACAAAAGACCAAACATATTCGACCGTTTCTACAGCACTAAAATGTTTCAGTGCTGATTTTGCAACTGATATAACAGTTTCACCACTTGAGTCAGAGACTAAGTGCAGATTAAGCTTTTTAAGAGTCATGTTTTATATGAAGCTATGCTTAAAAATAATAGTATGAATTTAAGCAATCGGCTACTGTTAATTCATTAGATTCATTGTATTGGGAATATAGCTAAAATGGATAAGATTTACCATTTTTTCTGTCATATTATTTATATAGGATTCAGTTGTAAAAAAATCTGGACTCCAGTTTCCGCTCTTGCTAGATAACTATATCCTTCCGTATACATCATCCAATCTTACTATATCATCATCAGATAAATGCTCTCCAATCTGAAATTCAACGATCTCAAGTGGAGAATTTTCACTTCTGTTTTCAATTCTATGAGAAACGTTTCGTGGAATTTCTATCATATGACTTTGGGTTATAGAATGCACTTTATTGCCCACACTAACATATCCAGCTCCTGACAGTATTATGTGATATTCATCTCTATAATTATGAAACTGCTTAGAAGTGCAGCTTAGTGGATTTATAAAAAGATATTTTATAAGAAAATTTTTGCCTATTAAAATGATACTATAAAATCCCCATGGCTTGATCTCTTTTTTAACTACTGTCTCTTTTTTGATTTTATTAATAAATGACATTAGACTCTTGCTTGGAACATTAGACCTCTTGCATAACCCGATTTCTGAAGGCAATTTTGTCGTCGAAGCTCGTCTGCGCTCCTCAAATACATTCGAGTATTCTGTGGTGCTCATCTTCACTCCTCCTAAAAATTCCTCATCACAAACAGGTTTTGCAAGAGGTCTATTTTGCTGCGTGTAAGTAGATTTTACACTACTTAGTTCATTAGACTTCTTTCGAAACTCTACTTCTGTGGGAAATTGCGTTGTCGCTTCGGTGCTCAAATCCTCATGTATGTTCAATACACTGCGGTTTTCCGCTCCGTGTGCTCCTAGCACTTGCCTCTCACAAGCGAGTTTCGAAAGAAGTCTATTTGAATTATCTTCCCGCAGAGAATGTTGTGCAGGTTTTATCTCACACTTCGCATTTAGTTCTAAAATTGCACTCCATGTTCCCACGTCCATCCAATCAAAATCAGATTCGATCATTGAGACATTTTTTGCTTTTTCCATCACTAAGTAGTCAACAGATATATCTTCTATCCCCTTAAAATCCTGCTCTTTCAAATAAAGAAGTTTTTCCTGCTGTGTATAATGTGTTATACTGTTACAGCATAAATTATAAAGATTTGGGGCGAGTTTTTTGATCTCGCTGATGTAGTGTTTTGCTTTAAATACAAATATACCTAAATTCCAATAATGATTGTTATCCATCTCATACGCGGGTTTTTCTATGAAATTCTTTACTGTATGATACTTTTTTTTGTGATCATAGATTGTATCGATATACCCATACTCAGAATTAAATTCGTGTGGCTTGACTCCAAAAGTCACTATAGTGTCGTTTTCCTTGGCTACCTCAGATGCTTTTTCAATTGAATTATAAAAATTATTCAAATTGCCTATAAAATGGTCTGAAGGCAGAATTAACATTATTTCATTTTCATTGGAGAGGAGTGTAGAAATTAATATTGCTGCTGCTGTTCCAATTTTTACTGGTTCAAAAATTACTTTATACTCCTGTAAAGCATGTAATTCACTTATCACTAATGACTCGTACTCTATATTTGTAGCAATGATTGGAGGCATATAACTACTTTTCAGCCTCAGTAAAGTGCTCTGAAACATAGTGTGATTGCTAAATATTTTTTGAAATTGTTTTGGTTGTGATAAAGGCCAAAGTCTACTGCCACTACCACCACACAGTATTACAGGGCGCATATTACTTACTAATTAATAATATTAATTAAATAATTAGTAGTTTATGTTGGATCAAAAATATACGCAAGTTTTTATTTTAGATGCACAGTCCAAAGAGTGAAGTATAGGAGGCTACCATCTAAGATAGAACTGCACTGTTAAAACAAAATAATAGTTGACAAAAATTCTATCCTGGTTACTTATATGCTATGTTAGTAATGGGAGTTATATGTATGCCAGATTTATTCTATTTACGGCATTTTCTCTCTGTTTTTTATTATCCACTGTTTGCTTTTCTAATGAAAGATTTGAATCAATAGGGAAAGGATTTTATACCAGGTTTGCTGTTGGCAGAGCCATATCCAATAATTTTCAAGATGCTGTTAAAACACAGGCTAATACAGTGCACGCAGGTCTAAGTGTTGCTAAAGGAGCTTTAACAGGTAATACCATAAGTGTTCTGAAAGCATTGGGAGAAGAAATTGCAGGTATCAGCAATTCCAATCTTGAAGCTGATTTTCAATTTTTATACAGCTCTAGCTGGGGAATATATAACTCTAATAGATATTTTACCGAAAGGTATGAAATTGAGATGGTTCTGAATAAAATCAAGCTTTTTGATGGCACAAAGTTTTATGATAGAAATATGGTTTCATTAATGTCAAACATATATTATGAACCTGTAATTAAAAGCATTCCCTTAATCCCATACTTTGGCTTCGGGGGCGGTTTAGTCGCTATGAAGCGAGATTCTGATTTTCTCCTTACTGATATTATTGCTGATTATAGACTAGCCATTCAAATTAAGCTTGGCGTTAATTATTCTATTGCGTCATCATTAGAGTCACCAAAGATTAGCGTGGGTTATTGCTATTTTTCTTCTATACCTCCATTTGGAGAAGATGATCTCAAACTTCATAATATTGAAGTGGGTTTTATTCGCAGCTTTTAGATGTACAGTGATGAGAAGTATTAAAATACTAAGGGTATAATTGTTCTAGTGTCCAATTATTTTCCTCAATCAAAGTATATCTAAATCTAATATGCCTCCTATATTCACCCTCTTGCCAAAATTCGATTACTTTTGGTATTACACAAAATCCTACCCAAAAATCAGGACGAGGAACTTTTTGATCACAAAATTCGATGCTTTTTAATTCAATATGTTGTTCAAAATCTTGCCAATTTTTTAGAACACTAGATTGTTTTGAGCACCATGCACTAATTTGACTATCACGTGCACGAGAGGTAAAATATTTATCAGCTTTTCCACCATTTATGAGCTTAACATCTCCTTCAATTCGTACTTGCTTAGAAAATTTCATCCAATGAAATACTAATGCAGCTTTAGGATTTTCAGTTAATTCTTTTCCTTTTCTACTATTTACATTAGTGAAGAATACAAACCCTTCTTTGCTATATTCTTTGAGCAATACCACCCTTGCAGATGGAACGCAATCTTTGCTACAAGTTGCGAGTGTCATTGCATATGGTTCTTTATACGATGAGCTCAGCACTTCTTCATACCACTTTGAAAATAAATCAATCGGATCGTTTTCAGGTAAAAATGTCATACTTTTTGATCAAAAAATAAAATTTTCATACACTGCGGAAATGTGGCAATTTTGTCGTACCAGTGTTATGGCGTTATTACAAATTTTGCAAGTTTTTTGAGTCCTAGCATACCACTAGCGTTGATTAAGTATTTACTGTATAATTGATTGTTCGTTGAATAATATTATGTTTAGAATACTGATTTTACTATTAATGGTATGGATATTGCCAGTTACGTCATTTGCAGTAGGAATTCAAATTATTGCAGATGTAGATGGCGAGCCAATTTCAAGTTTAGATATCGAGAAACGGATTAATTTGATAAATTCATTGTTTGGAAATCAAAATATTGACAAAAATGAAGCGAAGCCTCAAATTTTGAGGCAACTAATAGATGAAGTCATAATCTTCAATGAAGCGAAGAGATTAAATATAAACTTAAGCAGTGAAGAGTTAAATAGCGCCCTTGTGTTATTTCTAACCCAAAGTTTTAAACTTAAGACAGATGAAATTGATCAGTACATAAAAAAGCACAATATAGATCTTGGTATCTTGAGAAAACAAATAAAATCCCAAATACTCTGGAGTAAAATTATTGAAGCAAGAATCGTGCCATTTATCAATGTAAGTGCTAAAGAAGTGGATGATGCAAAAGGACAAACAGAAAGGCCGGATTATCTTATCGCGTTTGAGGAGTTTATAATTTCCAATCAGAAAGACAAGGATGTTTATGCTGTGGCTGAAGATTTAGCGAAAAAATTACGTAGTAGTAATAATGACTTTATTATAGAACCTTCAATCAAAGTGCGTAAAACAACGGTTAATTTAAATCAATTGAAGGGAAAATTTAAGAGCGTTTTAGAAAGCTTGGAAATTGGGGATGTTGCTGATCCAGAAAGTATAAGGGAAGGTTACTCTATTATAAAAATAATTGATAAGGTACAGCTTAATCATGCACTACTCACAAGTACTTTAAAATTAAAACAAATTATTGTTGAAGATTCAGGAAGTTTATTAAATAGTCTGAAGGAACAAAAAGCTAATTGTTCCAATTTTGGTGAGCTGGCAAGTAATTTAAAATTGCCAGACACAAGAGAATTTGAAGTAAAAATACGAGATTTAAATCCCGATTTACAGATTTTATTCAGCAAAGCAAGTGTCAATGAGATAGTAGCATCAAAAGATAATGGTACTTCAAGGTTAATGATGGTGTGTGATATCAAAAGTAATGTGGCAGATGTAGAAGCAATTACGCAGCAGATTTATCAACAAAAGATTATGATTCAAAGCAACTTGCTACTGGATAATATGCGTAAAAATGTAGCTGTTAGTTATAGTGGAAATAAGTAATTACGTCATACCGTAATTTCATCCTACAACTGGTTAGTAAAATAAGAGGATTTCAAGGATTTTTGTTAGTAGAGTTAAATCAAACATATGATTATATTTAAACCTGCGGTTCCTAGAGAGTACAAAAGTAGTTTGAAAATCTTTTATGGGCTTCATTCTACTTTATTTGGGAAATGTCTTATAGGAGTTGCTCAAGAAGGTATCTGTCATCTATCTTTTGTTGATACTGAAGTCTCATCCATTGAGGTGCTTAAAAAAGCATGGCCACAAGCACAACTCAAACAAGACATAGTAATTACTGGAAGTATAATACAAAATGTTTTTATGGGAGACAGCACGAGCTCTGAAAAAATGTTTTATTTATTTGTTAAGGGGACAGACTTTCAAGTTAAGGTGTGGCAGGCGTTAGTTTCAATGCCTAAAGGCATAACAACAAGCTATGAAAATATTGCACATATGGTTGGTAACCCAAAGGCCGTACGCGCTGCCGCAAATGCAATTGCCAATAATCCTATTGCTTACTTGATACCATGTCACCGTGTTATTAGTAAATCTGGAGCAATACACAAATATCGCTGGGGAGTAGAGCGTAAGAGGGCTATTTTAGCTTATGAGCAGCCAAGAAAAACTTACCATATAACATAGGTATAACAGTTTTGCTTCAATTTTCCCTTCTTTACGCTCCGTGGTTGTAAAACTCATTGGTGCTAAAAATAACGAAACCCCAGATCTTCTTGCTCTGCTTGCTCTATTTCTACTTCAGTGAGTATTGTTGATTGTGGCTTTTCTTTATCTTTTTGCTCTTCTTCTACTTTATTCAGTAAGCTTGATTGTTGTTCTTCCTTTTGCTCTGCTTGCTCTATTTCTACTTCAGTGAACGTTATTAATTGTTGCTCTTCCTTATCTTTTATAGTGGTTATTATTTCAAAACTTTGTACTGATAAAGCTTCAACTAAAGACTTAGATTTTTGTATATTACCCATTCTTACATCCTTGTTTTCTGCCAAATCTTGGTCACTTACACCGTTACGCTCAATAATTCTTACATTATTTTTAGTACCAAGCTCTATCTTAATAGTACATTTTCTTTCACCTACATACCAATTTAAGGTCATTATTATAGGTAAATCACCCTCGATGTTATAATACCTTAGATTATTTTTATCAATTGTGCAGGATATTGCATCTTTCTCATCACTTGTCATTAACGAAAATCTTGAAATTTTATTTTCCTTACAAAAATCACTAGTTAAAAACTCACTTACTTTTACCTGTTCATTGTTTTTTACCTTAGCTCTTACATTGTAACTTGTTTCTCCATCTTCTATTTTTTTTACAAATGTTTTCTCTACTTGTCCTACATAATTATTAATTTTAATCTTAACTTGTTTAACTATTTCATGATCATCACTTAGATAACTAGAATCACATTTAGAGTTATCTATAGCAGAGTTACTATTTCTATTGACAAAATTCTTTAAGTAATCTAGTAAACCAGCTTGCTTCTTATACTCTTCAGCAAGTTGACTGAATGTTTCATTAGATATAGTTTGTGTTTGTGCCTCAGTCATTTCAATACTCCAAATAAGCTCATTGTCGCATACAAGCCTCATATGTGAATACTAGTATATTGTGTGTTGCTAAACATATTCCTGGCAGTTAAGGAAAAGTTAAGAAACTTTCACCAGGTCTGTTTTCCTACGATATTGTAAATTAATAGTTAAAGAGTATTTTCCTCTAGCAGTTGCTTTATTTGATCAGTAGAAAGTTCAGTTATTCAGCTTGGATACTCTATTATCCAGTCTGGTACTTCTCTACCTTTTTCCCACTTAGCAAATCTCATTTTGTCTTGCAGATAATATTTCCTGTAAGCTTCTACAGCATCATTACATTTATGTTGCTCTGGTAGTGCTTGTACAAAAGCTTGCATATCAGTTGATTGAAAAACAAGCAAGTCCTTATTACTATCACACCAATCTATTACTTTTTCTGACTTATGCTTTTTTTTATACCGGTAAGTGTACTCTTTACATAATTCTTTTCCATGGCTTATCAACCAATCGAATTTTTTTGATTGTCTTGCCCATACAGAACAAGGGTGATTTCTATGAGTAAGTTTATATGGAACTGATATATTCTTATCTGTAATGCTTACTGAAGGACATGATTCTTTTGCTACCCAAAAAACACTACTCAATAATTGAGCAGTTTCTAATATCATTTTTACCACATGCTTGTCACACAACATCTGTGCTGCAATTATTGGATCTTCATGTAATATAAAAATGTTCATCTGGATAACAAATACCTTTCTCCTGTTTAGCTACTCATAGAAATCCGTACTGCTTTACATAATTTAGTTAGCTTAGAGTATATTATAATATTTATAGATTGTAAAAACGCTTTAACTATACAGTCTTATTAAATTATCATATGTAGTGTTAAAATCAAGCCACTTCAAGTTAACTTTATTGTAATATTATCAACATCACTTGCATTTTTAATATTATCTGTCTATAATATAAGTTAATTATGGAGGAGATATGTTAAACATTGAAGAAAAGTCTAAAATTGTTAAAGCAGGAAAAAAGGTATATCTAGGATACCTTTTATTGGATATGCTTAATGATAAAAAAAACAGTTATTTTAGTATAAATGACAAGAGGGGCTTATCACTAAATGAGTTTGTAACAGAGTTAATCAAAGAAAAAAAAGTAGATGAATTTTCTGAAAAAGTAAAAATAGGAAAAAAGGATTATGAAATTCATATAGAAAAAAGTTCCGATGGTAAATACAATGTAAAAATTGTCAGCAATGCAGTATCTGACGACAAAGATTCAGGTTATGAAAGCGACGATAATCAAGAAATTCAAACTCAGGACATAAAATTTAAACCGAAAAATGAGTATAATGGTGAGGATTTTTCAAATTTATGTAATAAGCATGAGTTAATCCTTAGTTGCAACAATAACGGCAATTATGCTTTTAGTACTAACATAGATAACCATACAATCGGTGGTCCTGATAAAATCGATTTATATCCAATACATATATCCAACCTTTATCAAATGATCAATCATGCAAATGATGGTACAAAAAATCCTGACGTGTTAATTGCTATGGCAACAGGATCTGGAAAATCATTCACACAAGCGTTGTGGACTTTTGTATTGGATTTAGCAGGTTATCATGGAGTTTGTGCAGTTCATCAGGATGCTTTAGCAAATCAACTAAGAGAAGATTTTTGCAGACTACTGCCAAATAGTATTACTGATAAAGTAAAGTTATGTGATAAAGGTACAACTAATAATATAGATCCTAATTCACATATAATAACTACTCATGATACTCTCTTTAAAGAAAAGTTAGGTGAGTTTAAACATTTATTTGCTAAAAATAATAAATGGTGGATTAGTGTTGATGAAGCACATAAGGCAACTGAGGTAGAACTATATAAAAAAAGTATTGAAGATTTGAAAAATCCCATTGCATTTTTAACTGCAACACCTTCGGAAGTTATTGCTGAACGAGCTGGTTGTGTTATAAATCTTTCTCTGAGAGAAAAAGAAGAACAGGGTCTTTCCAAAGCACCTGTTGTAAAAACTAAAATAGCAAAAAGCCGTATCGAGAGAGCTAAGAAGAAATCCAAATTTAATTTTGGAGAAAGGATAGCATTATGGTTTGCTAGCGTTATCGAGAAAGAAAGATTGAGCTCAGCACATAAATTCATTAGCAGCATTGAGGAATCTGTGATTTATAGAAAAGTTACTGACCCTTTTTATGTATCAAGTGCTGATAATAATAGTGAAGATGATATCAGGAAAAGCTTGAGATGGAATGTTCATCTTCCAATAGGGGAAAAATTTTTAGGTTTGGTTGGGCGTGGTAATCATGACGCAGTAGTCAATTTTCACCTTATGCTACATGGTGATCAGATTGGTAGCGCATACGAAAATGGAAATAAAGTTTCTCGTGAAAATGTATATAATTTTTTTGGATTAAGCGTCTTATCTACTCATCGAGAAAAATTAGATGAAGCTTATTTGCAAAGATATGAAAAATCGAAACAGGAATTGAGGGAAGCAGGTTTATGTAATTATTTAATGGATCATCACGGGTATGATTCAAATAAAGCAAAAGATTTTATAGAACGTAATGTAGATTATTCTAATAATGCTGCAAGATATCAAGAATTTCATGTTCTGCATGGCATCATTGAAAATACCATTTCAGACCTTACTGGTTATGATAGTATCACCTTAGATAACAAAAGACGCCACGATTTGAACTCATTAGTTGAAGAAGTTAAGGTAAAATTATCATCCAAAACTATTGAAGAATATAAAACTCAAGTATTAGGCAATCTTATTAGTGAAGGTATTCCAGAGAGTATAGCTGAAGATATAGCAGAGCAGGAAGCTATAGTTTTAAATACTTTAATGAAAAACAAGGGTGACGATAAATTCCTTAAAATGATCGTTGATAACTGGTCACTTGATCAAAAAATTCATGATGAGTATAGTAGCCGGAATTTGTTATCAGATTTACAACCATTTTGTAAAAAACATAAAACTATCTTTTTAGTTAAGGGGTTACAAAAGAGTGCTACAGAAATTGAGGATAATAGACCATTTTTTAATTTAGAAGAAAAATCATTTAAGTTATCTGAGGATGGTCATGATGAACTAAAGAGTAAAATAAAACATAAATTAAGTACTATAGAAGCACTTGATGATACGACGAAACAATATTATTACGAACCTAACTATTGTCCTCCAGAATACACCGAAAAAGTGGTTGATAAATTATCTAAAAAGAGGCTGATAGGTAGCTATATCACCAGTGAAAAGACTACTGGATTTAATGATCTGAGTTTATGCAATGTTGGCATTATCATAGATGAAACGGATGAAAATATTAATGATCCAGCTGAAAGTATACAGGGTTTTGGTAGGAATAGAGCACTAAATTGGGCACAACAGCCAATTTTTCATCTTGTTACAAAATCAGGAGTAAAGGTAAGTTTTAATGTTAATGAGTTAACAAAAAATGGCTACATTAAAGCTCTGAATAAAGCTAATAAGAAACATCATAAAGAACTAGTAAAAAGACTTGGATCTAAGATTGCAAAACAAATACAAGGTTATATTGATATAAATACTGAGCCATCAGGAAAAATTGATTCTAGTCATTTAGAAAATCAATTAATTGAAATTATCTGGAATGAGTACGAGGATTTATATAACCAAAACAATCATGATAATCAAAAAACAAAAGATGATTTTATTAATGCTCTAAATGATACATATAAGATACTTTATTCTTATAAAGATGATATAAAAAAGAATTATCAGCTGCCTATGTCAGCTCACGTGATAACTTTCATTTTGGAGTTGATTACAAAAATTGTCTACTGGTTCAAAACACGTTCTTCATACAAAGAATTTAAGCAAGAAGCGAAAAAGCTAGAAAATAATGAAAACAAAGATGAATTAATAAATGAAAGAACATACGCGCATATAATTCAAAATTATAAATATAAAGACATTATTAGCAATGGGTTAGCACTGAAAAAGCTTCTTAATTTGGTAAAAGATAAGGGTAAAAGTAGTGAAGGCTTTATGATGGTAAATCTACATGAATTTGTAACAGAAGAAAGAAAAGAAGAATTTAACAAATTGAACCAAACTATAAAAACTTTATTGGATAAGTTAGTTAAAACTACTACTCTAAGTAGAGAGCAGAAAGAACAAATAACACAGTACATTAATAAAAAAAATTCATGGGTTAAAGAGATATATGATCATAGACAATCATTAAACAAGCAAGATTTGAGTAATATATCTAGTGTAGTATTCAATATAATTTCAAGTGATTATGCAATTAAGCAGTACTTGGAGAAGGAAAAAATTATAAAAGAAAAGCTTGATGTTGATGTTTCCAAAGATCCATCTATTGTATTGCTATTTGAGCAATTGCAAAACTCTGCTTTTATAAAAGAGTTAGCTAATGGTAATTATGAAAATATTGTAGATAAAGATAAGGCAGAAACATACATTGAAAATAGTATAACTCACTATTTTCAGTCTAAGACTTACCAAAAATTACTTAATTATTTCATATCACCACTTAAGGAAGAGCACCTACTTGCTATTTTAAATGCAATTTATCCAGAAAACAGTGCTCAAGAAGCAGAACCAAATGATAAAAAGTTAAAAAAGATATTAGAATTTAAGAAAAGTGTAGATAATCGGGAACAATTTACAGAAATAGTCAAAAAATGTGGGGGTATAGAAGAAATATACAAGATCCAAAAGCATATATATCAAACATGTTGGGAAATCTTACGTTGTCATTGTTATTATCGCAGTATGAGTGAGAAAGGTGGATACATTTGCGATAGAAAAAACAGTGAAGTAAACCCAAAGCTATACAACAATCAGACTAAAGAACATCAAATATGGAAAATGAAGGATGCTAATCTTAGTGGTTTGATTGCTATGTGCAATAAGGTTCAATTTATTAGTGGTAGTATTCAATCATTTAACGATGTTGCTAAGATAGACTGTTTAGATCGTCAACAAGAAGCTGAGCATATGGAAAAAGCTGCAGAAAAGCTCAAGTTATTCAAAATAGCTCTTGGCTCTAGTAGTAACAAGGAAAATCCTCAAATGGTAGAGGAAGTAGCATCAGAATTAAAAAAATTGAAGCCATTAACAAGTCAACACTATAATGCCGTTCAACAAGCACGAAGCAGATAATATCAGGATATGACGGATTAAAATTGGCTATCCTAGGCAGACTTTCTAGTTATGCTAGAATGAATGCAGAAAAACTTGCAAGAAATGGGCGATGACAGACTTGAACTGCCGACCTCCTCGGTGTAAACGAGATGCTCTACCAGCTGAGCTAATCGCCCTTTTATGATCTAATTCTATAGTTCAATATCGTAGTTGTAAATAAAAAGTAGAAAATATAATTTGTCTTCTTAAAATAACTCTATACTTAGTATACTTTTTCTTGTTTATTTTTCCCCATGAACTCCTTTTGAAGTTGAATATTGAAAATTAACTGGGGAGTTGTAAATAATCCTGTATATATCATAGCAAGCCATGGCGCTTTCAGCAAATCCGTTTAAGATTAGCTTTAATTTTCCTGAATAAGTAGCTATATCTCCAATTGCATATATTTTGTCTCTACTTGTTTTTAGCGTGGCAGGGTCAACAACTATGCGGCTATGTTCCAACTGTATTCCCCAATTATTTATTGGACCAAGATTCATTGATAATCCAAAAAATGGTAGTAAAAAATCAGCAAATATTTCTTTTTCTTGCTTAGTTGTAATGTCTTTCACTATTACTGAACTCAGTTGTCCATTGTTTCCAACCAGCTCATGCAACTGATATGGTACTACGAGCTCTATTTTTCCAGCGTTTACCAATAATTCTAATTTATTTTTGGTTTCTGGGGTACAACGAAATTCCTTTCTTCTATGTATCACATAAATTTTCTTTGCAACTTTAGAAAGCTCTACCGTCCAATCCGCTGCAGAATCACCACCGCCTGCGATAACTATAGTTTTGTTCTGAAAATTAGAAATTTTATTTATACTATAAAATACAGATTTATTTTCATACTCTAATATAGAATCCAAAGGTGGACGATTAGGTTCAAACATTCCATTACCTGCAGCAATGATAACAGCTTTACATTTTACCTCTGTGCCTGTACTAGTCATTACAGTAAAATTTCCACAGTTATCGTCCAAGATTTTTTCTACTTTTTGACCAAAATGATAAATAGGTTTAAATGGTGAAGCTTGCTCCATTAGCTGGTCAATGAGCTTTTGCGCAGTGATAATAGGATAACCTGGTATATCATATATGGGCTTTTCTGGATAAAGAGCAGTGCATTGTCCACCTGCTTGGCTCAGAATATCTATTATATGGCACTTCATATCAAGCATTCCTGCTTGAAAAGCAGTAAATATTCCAATTGGTCCAGCGCCTATTATTACTATGTCAGTTTCCACACTTTCAACTTAGATAATAATTTATTTATAGATGTTTTTACTAATAACGTCAATTTAATGAACGTGTGGCACCATACTAAAGAGTTTGTTCTACATTAACGTGAGCATTGATATTCGTAGATTCCATTTTAGTCGAAGGAGTTAAATACGATGTAATTGCTGCTCCTATAATGAGCAATGCTCCTATACCCAGCAATACTAGTGATTGCATTATTGCTGCTGCAACAAGACACCCAACCGCAAGAAAAGCGCAACCTATTGCAATTGTAGTGTAAGATGTTTTGTTACTTGATTGTTTTGTAAGTAGAGTACATTCATTGTTATCTTCATTACTTAGGGTTGCTTGTTGTTCTATTTGACTTTCATTATCCTCATTGTCTGGTGTTTCTGCCTGAGGGAGTAATGTCATTTGACTTCTAGCATTGTCCTCATTGTCTGTGGTTTCTTCCTGGGTGGATAATGTCACTTGATCTCTTGCATTATCCTCTGTCATTCCAGCGTCAGCTTGTATCTGATTTTCTTTTTCCTGGAGTCCAGTGTTATGCGCTTGAGTGACATCAGATTCTAGTGCTTTTTCCTGCGGAATTAATGTCATAATAGTATCAGGTAATGTCATCCCAGTGCGTGACACACAAGTGTACGAACGTTTGTTATGGAAAGTGAAAAAGGTAATAATCGTAGACTTTTTCTGGGTTTCCACCACAATATTCAATGACAGGTTTTAGGATTTCAAGCCTGAGTTCATTCATAAAAGCTCTCCTTGCAAACTTATAACTCTTGATTTCGCTGCGTTTTCTGTATTCTGTTAATAAAACCGAAGCAATAAGAATCATGTATAGTGTGACCAAAATTGTGTTTTTGCTATGTCCAAGAAAATGCTTCGTGTTGAGCTCCTGCTTGATAAATTTGAAGAAAACTTCTATTGACCAGCGCCTTTTGTAAAGAGCGCAGACTTCTTCAGCAGACATTTCATAAATATTAGTCAAAAATGTGAGAACTTCGCCATTCTGTCGATTTTGCGCTTTAATTAGCCTGATTTCAAACGACAAAAATCTTGAACCTTTTTGCCCCAGCCTGACT
Organism: Wolbachia endosymbiont of Folsomia candida; assembly: GCF_001931755.2. Classification (NCBI taxonomy): domain Bacteria; kingdom Pseudomonadati; phylum Pseudomonadota; class Alphaproteobacteria; order Rickettsiales; family Anaplasmataceae; genus Wolbachia; species Wolbachia endosymbiont of Folsomia candida. The sequence goes on along the minus strand of NZ_CP015510.2, from coordinate 1,013,462 downwards.
ACTACATCTTCCATTAGCTCAAGCGTTCCAGTCTGCATGCCTGCAACTTTTCCGTGGATACGCACAATTTGATAACGAATATTATCGTTGCCACGTGTGATAAAATGTATGCCTTTATCTATAAACTCCTCGAAAGTTGCACGTTTTTGCAGTCCTCGATCAAATATGCAAATCGACTCTTGACCGTGATTTAAAATCATTTCCCGGAACGATGTGCTGTCAGAGGAGCCCTTGGCTTGAGTATACAAGTTCAGCAACTTTGCAAACCTGCCGTCAGTGGCAACGGTGCACTTTACCATATTCTTTGCACCACCACGCCATGGTATGCAGATTGCAGTAATTTGCTCGATAACTGCAGGGTTGTGGAATCTATAATTAATAGCTTTTCTTGGTCTTTTTGGTTACAAAAACTTTGTAAAACGAACGAAAAAATTCTTTCGAAGTACTTAATTGGTATCGTTTTTAAGCGGCTTGCCACCGATGAATGGCGCGTATTCAGGCAAAACATCCGACGATAATTTTCCTCGATAGTCCGCAAGCTCAGCTCGTTTTTCTCCAATATGCTGTACAGCAGTAAATTAAATATATTTTCTCCCGTAAGTTTGCCCACTTTGTAATCAACGCCAACCGCTTTGCCTATTTCATCTAACACTGCTTTCGGCAATTTTGATATTATTTCTTTGTAATAAAACACACTTCACACCCTAATTTTTTTCCTATCTTATCGCTAAATTAGACGTTCGTACAGTTGTGTGCTTGACACTGGGATCTGCATGTTTTGTTCTTCCTTAATTCTAGTGTCAGCTACTCGAACGACAGCAGGTGTTGGCTCTTTTTTAATTTGATCTTTTGCAGCTTCAGGTACTAGGATAATAACAGGTTCTAGCTCTTCTTTAATTGGTACTTCAGGTTTTTCAGAACTAGTTAATGTCATCCCAGCGCGTGACGCTGGGATCTTATTTTGATCTTCCTGGATTTCAGCGTCAGGCACTGGAATGACAGCAGGTTCCTGTTCTTTTGTGACTTGCTCTGGAACTTTTTCAGTATTAAGTGGTAGCTCTTTCTTATGTGTATTATCTTCAGTCCCTCCTAAGAATTGATTATGGTATTTAGAAGGAGGTCTTTGTCTACTTGGTCTTTTAGATCTTGTTTTGGTTGGATGATTTAGTCTCATCTTTTCTTCATACTCTTTTGATCCTGATTTTTTTTTAGGTGAATCTATTCCACTATCTTGTTCATCATCAGGCTGTTTTTGTAAACTTGCTCCTAGAGCTGGAGCAGCAGGATTTGGTTCAGGTGAACCCATTCCACTATCACCACTAACTCCTTTAGGTTCATCTAAGTTCTTACTTAGTATAGGTGATTCTGTAGGGGTTTGTGGTTCTGTTTTTGTTTTATTTCCTATTTGTGATCCTTCCATAGTTATGCGAAAATTGTCAGCCTCCCTTTCAAGTTGTCGCACACTTTCTTCCAGTGATTTACTATCAGTCTCCTTATTACCACTTTCCTCAACAATCTCCGCTGATGTTTCTCCTTCATCTGGAAATTGCAATCGTGTTGAATAGTGAATTGTATCAAATTTTTTATATTTTTGCATTAAGCCATCACCTATGATTGATGTACGATATAAAGTAGATAAATGTAAAGTAGATAAATCTGGACAAGACTGAACATAATTCCCTTTCTGTTCATTGTACATTTCATCTGATGTATCATCTAAAATAGATAAATCTGGACAAGAATGAATAAAACCCTCTTCCTGTTCATTGTACATTTCATCTGATGTATCATCTAAAGTAAATAAATCTTGATAAAACTGAACACAACCTTTTTTCTGTTTATTGTATATTTTATCTATTTTTTTTAAGTCATGAAATTTTTCATATGCATTTTGTACAATGTCTAGAAACTCTGATATATTTAACCTTTTAGCAATTTTGTGAGTAGTTTCTCCTGTTGATTTATTTTGCACATTATGCGCTGCTTGGAGTATTAGCTCCATAATACTAATATTACACGAATCAATTTCTTCGTTTATTGTTTTATCATTCGTTTTTACTAAATATATGATACTATGTAGAGTGTTGTCATCAATAACACCTTTTTTATTAATCAAATTTTTTAAATTTAACTCAATGTCTTCTATAGTCATCGTTGTTGATTCTGTAGGTTTAGAATCAGATCTCTTTTGTTCAAGTGCATCATCTACAACTACTAGAACTTTCTCCTTTTCCTGTTCTTCAGCTTCTTCCAGTTTTGCACGTGCATCATCTACAACTGCTGGAACTTCCTTCTTTTCCTGTTCTTTAGCTTCTTCCAGTTTTGCACGTGCATTATCTACAACTGCTAGAAATTCCTTCTTTTCCTGTTCTTTAGCTATTGCATAAGCAGTTTTGCTTTGACTTTCATCTTTCACATCAGCTGCTTTATCTACTAAGTCTATAATTTCAGTATTATTTGAACCAATTTCGCTCTCTATTGTTTTATCATTATTACTGATTATACTTATAATATGCGGAATACTCTTTTTATCAATTGCTATTCCCAATGAATACTTGGTTTGCTGTATAGTCATTGGTCTTATTGGTCTCTCAGATATTAGATCCTCAGATAATTCCATCGGTTTCTTTTGTTCCTTATTCTCTAGCCTTGGCTGAATTTGTTCTATAGTCATCGTTGTTGATGATACTAAAGTATTTTTACCTTTATGTTTAATCTTCTCAGGTTTCTCTTGTTTCTTTTTTTCCGGACCTTTAGAGCCTTGACTAAATACTTGTTTTGCACCTTGTGCTAGTTTTTCACGCAATCTTGAAGCTTTTGTACCCTTAGGCTCACTGGAATTTACAGCAGGGCGTACAGTAGGTTTAGAAGTTTTATTACCATTATTAAGCCCACTCACATCTTCAGAAAATTCACTTTTCGACGTGACTTTTCCAGGGTTACCTCTTCCACCAGCAACTACATCTCCTATGTTAGTGTTTTTTTTAGCTATCGCGCCTTTTATAGTTGTCAACATAGCACTCTTCCATACACAATTAAATGCATGGATACCTTTATAAAGTTAAATTTTTATTAAAATCAGTTTTGATATAAATAACCTTTAATAAAATTTGCAATTAAGATTATTCTATGAATTAAGCTATTGATCTCTCCTCAATAACGTGGCGAAAATGTCTGATTAGCCCTTGGACTGGCCACGCTGCAGCATCACCAAGTGCGCAGATGGTGTGTCCTTCTATTTGAGTTGTAAGGTCAAGTAATTTGTCTATTTCACCTGGCTGAATATTTCCTGCTACCATCCTTTTCATGATTCTCCACATCCATCCGGTGCCTTCACGGCATGGTGTGCATTGCCCACAGGACTCATGCATGTAAAAATGCGATAACCTCTCTATTGCAGCTATTATATCAGTTGATTTGTCCATCACGATTACAGCAGCGGTACCAAGCCCTGATTGAACTGCCCTTAGTGAGTCAAAATCCATTTCAATGGTATCGCATATAGATTTCGGAATTAATGGCACTGAAGATCCACCTGGTATTACCGCAAGTAAGTTATCCCAACCACCACGGACTCCACCTGCATATTTTTCAATTAATTCACGTAGTGGAATTCCAAGCTCCTCTTCAACGTTACATGGATTATTTACATGTCCTGAAATGCAAAATATTTTAGTACCAGTATTATTTGGCTTACCAAGAGATGCAAACCATTCACCACCACGTGTTAGAATATCTGGTACCATTGCTATAGTTTCGACATTGTTTATCGTAGTGGGACAACCAAAAAGTCCAACTCCTGCAGGAAATGGAGGTTTCATGCGAGGAAAGCCCTTTTTTCCCTCAATTGATTCAAGTTGAGCTGTTTCTTCTCCGCATATATAAGCGCCTGCACCTCTGTGAATAAACACATCAAGATCATAACCTGATTTGCAGGCATTTTTTCCTATTAGACCTTCTTTATAGGCTTCCTCAAGTGCTTCTTTTAGAATTAAATATTCGTTATAAAACTCACCTCTGATGTAAATGTAAGCAGCAGACGCATTTATCGCTTTGCCAGCCAGCACAATCCCTTCAAGTAACTTGTGTGGTTCATGTCGCAATATGTCCCTATCTTTACATGTACCAGGTTCTGACTCGTCCGCATTTACTACTAAATATGTTGGCTGCTCTTTTGGAAGATTTTTGGGCATAAAGCTCCATTTAAGGCCAGTAGAAAACCCTGCACCTCCTCTTCCTCTTAAGCCAGATTTTTTCACTTCATCAATGATTTTGTCTGATCCTAAATCCAAGAAATCTTTAGTTTTCTGCCAAGAGCCACGCTTTTTTGCGCCCTTGAGCAAAGGACTTTCCTTACCATTTAAATTAGTGAATATTTTGTCCTGTTCTTTTAGCATGTTTTTTTAAATTTGTGAGTGATCCCGACGCGATTCGAACGCGTGACCCACTGATTAAAAGTCAGTTGCTCTACCGGCTGAGCTACGGGATCATTTCATTTTCCAGCTATACTAAACATTGATACAGCTTTTATCTGTTTTAATCAAACTAAAATTTTTATACGTGGTTAAATAAATTGTACAATATACTGCATTAGTTATAATTTAGTTAAAAATTTCTTAATAATCTTTATGTATAATATAATTTATATTTTTTAGGAGTTATTTATGGCTATTCAAACAAAATGCGCTGAATTCAAGCGCTGTGACACGTATGGTGAAAAGATGCGGGTTTATTTAAAAGCAATTTTATATAAAGGCCATGAGCAATTTACTTACGATGTGGATGATCCAGCGAAGCAACGGGAATTATGTAATCTTCAAACAAGTAATAGGTATGTAAAGGTTGTATACGACACTCGTGATTGTAACGGTAATCTATGTCCTGTAATGATGGCTGAGCCAGTGAAAGATCGTGATTATTATGACGAGTATTGTGATGTATTTATAGATCATTAAATAATAGTTAAAATTTCTTAGTAATTTTCATATATAATATAATTTATATTTCTTAGGAGTTATTTATGGTATCTCAAACAAAATGTGCTGCAATCAAGAATTGTAGATTGCTGGATGATGGAGAGGTGCTGTATTATGCTGACGCATGTAAAGGTAATGAAAAATTTACTTATGCCCATTATGAAGACCTTTTCCCTGCGAAACCAGAGAAAAACTGGATATGTCCAAAGGGTCGTTATGTAAAGGCTGAATACTTTAGTGATAATTGTTCATCAGAAGGTGAATGTTATCCACATGAGATGAATCCAGCGAAAGAGATTGGGTATGTTCAAGGGCATTGCTGGACATAAGAAGTAATGTCTAATTTATAATATATTAAGATTGATGTTACTTCAAAATTTTACTTTTAAAGATCTGTGATAGTTGTGTTAACCACCAAAATGGCTTATTTGTACTTATTGCAAACTAAATAGTTAAAAATTTCTTAATAACTTTTATGTATAATATAATTTATATTTTTTAGGAGTTGTTTATGGTTATTCAAACAAAATGTGCTAAAATTACGGATTGTGATGTACATGGTGAAAATGTGAGGTATCATGCTGCAGCATCTAGAGGTAATGAACAATTTACTTTCCCTAATCATAAATACATGTTCCCTGCACAACAAGGGGAAAATTGGACATGCCCAAATGGTAATTATGTAAAGGTTGAATACGATATTAAGAATTATTTAGGAGATAATAGATATTTTGCATTTAATATGGAACCAGTGACAGATTCTGTGTGTGATCCTATATCTATTGATAATGAGCTCTTTTAATTCTACATCTAAATATAAGAAGTAATGCCGAATTTATAATACGTTAAGAATAATTAAAAATTTCTTAATAATTTTTATGTATAATATAGCATGATTTATATTTTTTAGGAGTTATTTATGGTAAATAAAACAAAATGCGCTGAAATTAAGTATTGTGATGTGGAAGGTGAACGTGTGCTGTATTATTCTGAAGCATGTAGAGGTAATGAAAAATTTGTCTTCGCTCATTCTAAAGATATTTTCCCTGCACAGCCAGGGGAAGAGTGGAAATGTCCAACTAATTATGTAAAGGTTCAATACGCTCCTGAGGGTTGTTCAGGAGATAATAGATGTTTTGCACTTGAAATGAATCCAGTGACAGATTCTAATTATTTTCACGAGCATTGTTGATAATTCTACATCTAAATATAAGAAGTAATATTGAATTTATAATATATTAAGATTGACATGATTTTAAAACTTTACTTTTAAATATGTCTGTAATTGTTATGCCAACCACTAAAATGGCTTATCTGTACTTATGCAAATAAGAGGCCGGGACCGGAATTGAACCGGTATAAAAGGATTTGCAGTCCTCCGCATAAGCCATTCTGCCACCCAGCCATTTTTATGATTACTCGCTGCTATAGATATTCATTATATCTTTTAACATAAATAAAGCTTCTTCTTTTTTACGCTGAAAAGTATTACGTCCAATTATTGAACCATTACCACCACCTTGCTTAATTTCTTTTGTTTCATTACATATATCATCTACTGCTTTTGACTCACCACCAGAAAAAACTACTATCCTTCTGCCAGCAAAGCAAGATTTTTTAACATACCCAATTCTTTTAGATAGCGAGTCAATATTTTCTGAGTCTATCTTTTCTTTTTCCAAATGCTGAGTTGGAAGTTTTACTTTTATGATATTAGCACCAAGCAAAGCTGCTATATGTGCAGCATAAGCAATAACATCAACCGCAGTTTCGCCTTCTTTCGAAATTCTCTCGCCACGTGGATAAGACCATAGCACTACTGCAAGTCCATAAGACTTGGCTTCAGCTATAATGTCACGAGCTTCTTCCATCATATCAAAACACTTAGCAGAACCAGGATATATAGTAAATCCAACAGCTACGCACCCCAAGCGGAGCGCATCCTTCACAGAAGCGGTTATTGCTTGGTCAGAAGTTAGATTTTTTGAGTGTAAAGAGTTGGAGCTATTAAGCTTTAAAATAAGTGGAAGCATTCCAGCATAAGTTGAAGCACCAGCTTCAATCATACCAAGCGGAGCAGCATATGCACTGACTCCTGAATCAACTGCAAGCTGAAAGTGGTAATGTGGATCATAAGCATCAGGGTTAACTTCAAAACTTTTAATTGGACCATGCTCAAATCCCTGATCTACAGGAAGAATTACCAATTTACTAGTGCCACCAAGCTTTCCATGCATTAAAATACGAGTGAGGTTTGCTTTTACCCCTGGATTTTCACTTTCATAGTAGCTTAGAATTTGTTTTACTTTCATTAACAGTGTGACTCATTAAAACTCGCTTAAAGTTTAACAAAAACAATAGTCGAGGCAAAGATCTTTTTAAGCTTCGCAGCGTATATGTGTATTCAATGTAACTTCATTACCGTAAAACTTATTTATTGCTACATTGGCAAAGAAGTATCCCACTCCGCCACCTATCACTGCACCTGCAGCTCCTAATGCTAACTTAGTACTCAATCCAACGCTAGTGCCTAATACTAATGGAAGAAAATATAATGTTAGTGCTAGTGCTAAAGCACAAGTTACTGTGGCTATTCCGATAATTGCCCATTTTCTTAATGAAAGGTTCAGTGGGTTATGTTTTGTATTGTCTGTAGGTTGTGGCTGAACTTCTAGCTGTGCACTATTGTGAGCGACATCTTCTTTAGGTATTTCTTGAGTTCTGCTAATTTCTTGTTGTTGAGCACCACCAGTTGCATCTGTAGGTTGTTGTTGAACTTCTAGTTGCGAGTAATTGTTCTTTCCATGAGCCTGCTTCTGAGTAGCACCACTTACTGTTGATTGTAAACCATTCTCCAGCATGGTGATCAATTCTTGTTTATTTTTTCCTTTTCTAGCCTTATCCAATGGAGATTGTCCTGTGTTATTTTTTATATTAACATCTGCCCCGTTTTTTATTAACAGTTTTGCTATTTCTGGAGCATTGAATAATGCAGCATTATGTAATGGAGTGTTTCCATGCTCATTTTTAGCATTTACATCAGCTTTTTTTTCTATTAAAAGCCGTACTAATTCTAAAATTTGTTTATATTTTTCGTGTTCCATTAGCGATACACAATAAGCTCCTTTTGCGATAGCAAAATGTAGAGCAGCTTCATTTTTAGGATAATCTCCTGTATTGTTCTTGTTTTTTATATTTACATTTGCACCATTGCTTATGAGCGCTTGAGCACCTTTTAAGTGACCATGATTTATTGCACTATGTAGTAAGAAGTAACCATCATAGGATCGAGCATTAGGATTCGCACCTTTTTGTATTAAATAGCTAACTATTTCATCACAAAAAAACGCATCAGTAATCGCAGAATATAATGGAGGTATGCCATTGCTTGTAGTATTGAGAATACTTTTTATTTCAAGTATATTCTCACCGCTCTCGCAAAGTAATTTTAATTGTTTTATATCGCGGTTTCTAATAGCACTAAAAATTTTTCTTGAAATGTCCATGTTTTATAATCTTGCTTTGATATATTTATTATATCTTAAATCATGCTAAAAAGCAATTAATATATTAGGAACTCTCTCTAATGTAGTTTGATTTTGTAGATATTAACTTACCTAAAGATTAATTTATTATACAATCAGAGTTGCAATTTTAAAATTTTATTAACCCTACTAACTCTCTCACTGCATTTATAGAGTTATCAAACATTTTTCGCTCATCATCGTCCATTTTAACTTCTAGGATCTTTTCAATTCCATTTTTGCCAATAATAACAGGGACACCAATGAATAAATCTTTTACTCCATATTCACCATTTAGGTAAACAGCGCATGGTAATATGCGCCTTTTATCTTTCAAATATGATTCTAGCATACATATAGCTGAAGATGCAGGTGAATAATATGCAGATCCAGATTTAAGCAAATCCACTATTTCCTTTCCACCATTACGAGTGCGCTCAACTATTTCATCGACTTTTTTTTGTGTAATTAAACCCATATCAATTATTTGGGTAAGCGGAATGCCAGCAACAGAGGCACAATTAATAAGCGGTACCATAGTGTCACCATGTCCACCAAGCACAAAAGCAGATATATCTTCAACAGAAATATTTAGTTCACTTGCAAGAAAATAACGAAAGCGTCCAGAATCAAGTACTCCAGCCATGCCAACAACCATATTAGTTGGAAGGTTTGAAAACTTGTGTACCACTGAAACCATAGCATCGAGTGGATTGGTAACCACTATTACAAACGCATTTGGTGAATATTTTTTAATATTTTCAGCAACATCTTTCATTACTGCAGCATTAGTTTGCAGAAGGTCATCTCTGCTCATCCCAGGTTTTCTAGCAATACCTGCTGTTATGATGATTGCATCAGAATTTTCTATATCTTTGTACTGATTAGTGCCAGTTAAATTAACATTGAACCCATCAATAGGAGCTGACTCTGCAATATCCAGTGCTTTACCTTGTGGAATTCCATCGCTAATATCAAGCAAAACAACATCACCAAGCTCCCTTAGTGCAATCATATGAGCAAGAGTGCCACCAATATTTCCTGCACCTATTAAAGATATTTTTTTTCTTTGTATTGTCATTATATACTCCTTTTATTTATTTTAATCAATAGTGGTGTCATGCAAGTAGCCTTTCTCTTGTCATCCCAGTAGCTGTACGAATGCTATGTTTCAAAGGCAATTTGGTTTCAGCTTCGTTTGTAATCCAAGTATCCATCACCTTGTCATCCCAGTAGCCCTTTTCCTGTCATCCCAGTGCGTGACACTGGGATCCAGGTATAAACATATTTGCAAATTATATAATAGGAAACGGACCATAGGAACATATATCAAAAACAACGTCCATGATGAAAATAAGATGGATCCCAGTGTCACGCACTGGGATGACAAAGAGAAGTGCTGGGATGACAAGGAAAAAAGCACTGGGATGACAGGGAAGAAAATACTGGATCCCAGTGTCACGCACTGGGATGACAAGAAAAAAAAGCACTGCGGTGAAAGGAAAAAAAGGCACTGTGATGACATTCGTGTGTGTTCTTGGGAAACCCTTATCATTTCTTACCTTCCCAAGGGGATAGGCTATCAAACGTACGGAAATCTTGTGGTAAGTCTATAGGATTGTACACAACTTTTTTTGCTTCTATATCGTACCTGACTTCCTCATAACCAGTAAGAGGAAAATCCTTGAGCATTGGATTACCTTTGAACCCGTAATCCGTAAGAATTCTACGCAGGTCTGGATGAGAAGAAAACTCTATTCCATACATATCAAACACTTCACGCTCAAACCACGAAGCCGTACTAAATATCTCCGATACGCTTGTAGGTATATCACCCTCGTATAATTGAAGCTTTACATAAACTCTAATATTATGCACAACGCTAAGTAGGTTATATATTAGCTCAAAACGTTTCTCTCTATCTGGATAGTCGACAGCAAAAATATCGACCAATAACTCAAATCTACATTTTTCATCATCACGTAGAAAGAGTAGGTGCTTTTCAATATCTCCAAGAGTCAAATGTGTTGCTATAGTGTACTCATCTACCTTAACACACTCACACTTAAGTTTTTTCTGTATATACTTTTTAATTTTATCCATGCTTAATATTTTCAGTGCGTTTTATTTTATTTTGTAAACATAAGAGTCCATACAGCAATGCCTCAGCAGTTGGTGGACACCCAGGAACATACACATCAACTGGTACAATTCTATCGCAACCTCGAACTACTGAATAAGAGTAATGGTAATAGCCACCACCATTTGCACAGCTTCCCATAGAAATAACATATTTTGGGTCTGCCATTTGATCATAAACTTTACGAAGTGCGGCTGCCATTTTATTAGTTAATGTACCGGCAACAATCATCACATCTGATTGGCGTGGACTCGCGCGAAACATTATGCCGTATCTGTCAAGATCATAACGGCTGGACGCAGTGTGCATCATCTCCACTGCGCAACATGCAAGACCAAATGTCATTGGCCACAAAGAACCAGATCTTGCCCAATTCATTACATAATCTGTCAAATCACCAAATTTAGTTATAAGAAATCCATCTTTTTTATAACGACCCCAGTCATCATTAGATAAAATTTGATCTGTCATAAATTTACTCCCATTCCAATGCACCTTTACACCACTCATAGATAAAACCTATAGTGAGTATTGCAAGAAATACCATCATAGACCAAAATCCATTGTAGCTTATCTTAGATAAAGACACAGCCCAAGGGAAAAGAAAAGCAATTTCTAAGTCGAATATTATAAATAATATTGAAACTAAGTAAAACTTAATATCAAAATTTTTTCTTGCGCTGGATAGTGGGTTGAAGCCACATTCATATGTGGAAAGTTTTTCACTATCTGGTTTGTTCACTGCAAGAAACATAGGTAGCACACCTAAAGCAAGAGATATTACAATTGATACACAGATAAAAACTACTATGGTTAAATATTCACTCATTTAACAAAATTCATATAATATTATGAATTTACATGCTTTCCTAATTTTTTACCACCTAAAATATGCACATGAAAATGCGGCACAACTTGCTCTCCATTTTCGCCGTGGTTAGTAACTAATCTATATCCTGTTTTTTCTAAATTATACTTATGTGCTATTTCTCTCACAGTCTTGAAAAAGCTGAGTACCTCTTTTTCAGGAGCTTTTAGAATGAAGTCGTCATATGAGATATACTGACCCTTTGGTATAACCAAGATGTGAACTGGGGCATCAGGATACTTATCATGAAACGCCAATACATCCTCATCCTCATGCACTTTCTCAGAAGGCAGCTCACCCCTTAATATTTGAGCAAAGATGTTGTTACTATCATAACCCATACAATATTACTGAAGGTCTTTACTTGCCAATGGTAGAACCTTTACTATTTTTAGGTGCTGTAGCCGATGGAAATGATACTTTACTACCACTTACATCTTCACAATTTGAAGCATCTTCCAATCCAATACCGAGCTCTTTTGCTTTCTCTTCTACACTCTGCGAAGCTCCAACTTCAGCCGCTTGATTGACTTGTGCATCACGACCATTAGACTTTCCTTTTAAATTCTCTATGTAATATGTTCCAAATGGAGTAGCCATTGCTCCTAACAGCGCAAGCTTTTCCTCTTCGCTTGTTAACTTTACATCAAACAAACCTTTAATTGAAACTTCCTTTAAAATTTCCTTTATATTAGCATTTATATCATTACTCATTATACTCCTCCTTAAATTATATACCAAAACCTTTTTGTTTTTCAGAATCTTGCGATTCAATTTTTTGTTCTTCTCTTTCTAGCAATTTTGCAGTTTCTTTACCACAACTTGCAGGTGGTCGTTGCTGCAAAGCTTCCGATAATTTTTTCAAATCTTCAGAGTTTATTCCAACGTTTTGCGGTGACTGCTTTTGACGTTCTTTTGCTTCTTCTATAGCTTTTCTTGCCGCTTCCCTACTGCTACCCACAGGAGGCTCCTTGGCAACCTCTTGTGGTTCAACTTTTTGCTTTTTGTGCAATTGCCCATCATCTTCTGATGATTCCAATGTTCTCTTACCAGAATTAACGAATGGTCCAGCCACCCTTAATATTTCTTCTTTTGAAGGCATATCGATAGGCTTCACAGCTCCTGATGATTGTCCACCCCTAGACCTTAAAGTATCTGATGAACTTGGATCTTGAACCTGGTCTTTAAGTTGTGTTACAACCTCTGATGCCTTTTTTTCAAGATCTTTCTTATGGTCACCATATCCTTGGTACAACTTCTCTGCAATACCGCTTGTTATTTTTGGATCTTCAGTAACAGACCTACCACCGGCTTTCATCACTGCTCCAATGCTAAGCTGAACTTCTTGAGCAATTCCTTTAAGAACAAGTCCTTTTATCTCTTTTTCACTCTTTCCTTTATTATCAGGATGGTCTTTAATATCGTTAATTATTTTTTCAACATCAATTTCAATTGAGACCTTATTTTGTCCACGGTCTATGGATATATTAGAATACTTACTGTTTTTATTGAATTCTTCTATTTCATCTAATTGCTTTTGAGTAAAATGAGCTATATCTCCAATAAGAGACCTCGGTGCTAGGAACGTTACCTTTCCTTTTTTATATCCTGTTATTTGAACATCAAGATCTTTACTAGATTGCGTCATGTCTATAGGTAAATTGAATTCCTCTTCTCCTTTAGGAATTGTCATACCAACAGCTTTCTTAACTGAAACAATTGCATCATGTTTTGCTTCAGCAGCTTTAACAAGTGGTTTTCTTATCGGGTAAATAAGAGCTTTAGGCACAAGAAGAAGCACTCTGCCTCCACCTTTTGCAACTGTTTTAGCTACACCGCCAACCTTAGCCCAGAAGGACTTTTTGTTTGGTTCATTTCCTACTTCTGCCATGATATACCCCCAAGGTACTTCCACAATTAAACGCTATAGTACGTTTAATTATAGCTGAAAATATTTAAACTTCTATATCCATTATAAGATGAAATTGTGGAGATTTCAAGTATTATTTATAGATTGTCTAAAACAATTGATATACTTGAGTTATTCTCAGTAAATAAGTCAAGCATAACATTAGGTATTCTACCATCAATTATGTGAGTGATTCCGGCACATTCTTCAACCATTCTAGTATAATCTGCAAGCCTTTCAATGAATCTTTCTCCTTTGATTTTGCCACAGTCAATTGATGCATTTAAATTTTTAACAGATATTTTCTTGTTGCCAATTTTATTCATTTCTTCATCTGTATCGCTAAAGATTATCATTTTAGACGCAGAAACTGCAATTGCTATTGCACTTGCAGCGCTGTCGGCATCTATATGATACGTTTCTCCATTTTTTCCATGACCAATAGGTGCAATAACTGGTATAAAATCTGATTCCTCAATAAAAAATAATATATCAGGATTTATTTCAGTTGGTCTTCCAATGAATCCCATATCTAATATTTTTTCGATGTTATTTGATCTATTTTCCCTCAGTGTAGCGGTTATTTTTTCAGCTTTCATCAGATTACCATCTTTTCCACAAAGCCCAATAGCTGAACCACCAGCAGAATTTATATGTTGAACAATTTTTTTGTTAACTGAACCACATAGCGCCATTTCAATGATTTTCATAGTATTTTTGTCTGTAAGTCTGATATCATTAACAAATTTACTATCCATACCAAGTATTTTTAGTACTGAGTTAATTTCATATTCTCCGTCATGAACTATTACTGGGTTTATACCAAGCTGCTTTAATAAAACGACATCATGAACAAAAAGGTTGAGCAATGTTTCATCTGAGATTGTTATGCCACCACATTTGATAACAAAAGTTTCACCTACAAAATTAGGAATGTTCGATAACACTTCAAGTAATATTTCTGCTTTTTGCTTAAACGGTACCTCACTCTTTGAAAATTCGCTACTTTTCATTTTTTTATCTTGTAAACCTGAAAAATTCATCTCTTACCTTGATTATTTTATGTTTGACACGAGTGCTTATTTGATGAAATGACACAGTTTCATTATTAATCCATTCTTGAGTATGTTGTACAATATCATCTAAGCTCTTTTGACTCACTTTATCTGTTTTTGTTAGCACGATGTTAAAGTTTATGTTGTTATATGTTAACCAATAAATAAAGTCTTTGTCTATTTCTTTTAATCCTACCTTACTATCTATCAGAACAAACACTCTTTTTAAGTTGCTTCTTTGAATCAAATAATATTCAACAAGCTTTAAATATTGTGCAATTTCTTCCTTGCCTGCGTAAGAATAGCCATAGCCTGGCAAATCAACAAGTCTAAATTTATCCTCATACATAGAGTAAAAATTTATTTGCCTAGTGCATCCAGGTTTAGATGAAACTCTGGCAGCTTTTTTGCTATTTATTAGCAAATTAATCAAACTGGATTTTCCTACATTTGATCTGCCAGCAAATGCGATTTCTGGAACTAATTCATTCGGTAATGATTTGATATCCGTAGCTCCAAATATAAAATTGCAGTTCGATGTTATTTGTTTTGCCATTATATTCAAGTGGAAGTATCAAAAGTAATAGATATAGTATAATGTTATTGCTTGATATAAGAAATTTTTTATTTCAGTATATATTACTTGCTTAAAATGAACAGTTGAAATATTAAATCTGTGTTATATGGATATAGAGAATAATTTACAAGACTTAAAGAAGAAATTTAATGATATAGATAGGAGATTGGAAAATCCTGGAAGCCTAAGTCAAAAGGAGTTCATCACCCTTTCAAAAGAATACTCTGAGCTCAGACCAATTATCAAAATAATCGATGAGTACGGCATTCTGAAAGAGGAAATTTCAGATTTAGATGAGATAATAAAAGATGAAAGTAGTGACCATGATATTAAAGAGTTAGCAAAAGAAGAATTTTTTGAAAAGCAAAAAGTATTATTACCAAAAGTCAAAGCAAAACTAAAACTAGCACTATTGCCCAAAGATGAGGACGATTCAAGAAATGCAATATTAGAAATCAGGGCCGGTACTGGTGGCGATGAAGCAGCATTATTTGCAGCAACCTTATATCGCATGTACCAAAGATATGCAGAAAGAAGAAATTGGAAATTCGAGCCGATTAGCATCTCCAATACAGGCATAGGAGGATATAAGGAAGCTTCAGCACTCATTAATGGAACAGAAGTTTTTGCAAGGCTAAAATTTGAGTCGGGAGTCCATAGAGTGCAGAGAGTGCCTGAAACTGAATCTTCTGGAAGGCTTCACACCTCTGCAGCTACTGTTGCAATATTACCTGAAGTAGAAGAAGTTGATTTCAAGATAGAAGAGAAAGACTTACGAATAGATGTCTATAGATCTAGCGGACCAGGTGGGCAGTCAGTGAATACAACTGATAGTGCAGTAAGAGTCACACACTTGCCAACAGGGATAGTGGTTATACAGCAAGATGAAAAATCGCAACACAAAAATAAAGCTAAGGCACTAAAAGTCTTGAGAGCAAGGCTATACGAGATTGAAAGGCAAAAAAGGGAGCTGGAAAGATCAACAATCAGAAAAAGTCAAATTGGCTCTGGAGATCGATCTGAACGTATAAGAACGTATAATTTTCCACAATCAAGACTCACTGATCACAGAATTAATTTCACTTCGCATAGGCTAGAGCAGATTGTCAAAGAAGGCGAATTAGATGAGTTTATTGAGGCGCTAATTTCACGTAATGAAGCACAAAGGTTGGCTGGGGAAAGTTAATAGAACTTTTGCATAAGTTTTATAACATGCTAACAAGCTTGCTATTTTGATTGTCCCGCATTTATTGCATCAACTTTTGGATGATTTACAGTAGTACTTTGTTTTTTGTCTGCTAATTCCCATATATTATTAGAAGGATTAAGCACAACTTGTTTATTACTTTTCTCCAAAATAAAATCGGCTTTCAATGCTTCCTCTATACCTTTTACATCTAATTGCTGCCAGAAATAGAGTGCATTATGCGTGATAGAAGCATCATGACGCTTAATAAAATAGAGTGCTCGGCTATCGATTATTGTTTTTATTGCGTTCATATCTTGAGCTGTATCAATTCTATTTCTCACACCATCTGATGATTTTTTATAAAGAGGATTTGATTTTATTATTTCTTTTGCATATTTTAGATATTCTTTATTTAAATTATCAACTATTTTATTCGCACTAGCTGTTTTTTCTTTTTCGTCTATAGCTTTACTAATTCTATCTCTTTCACCTTTAATAAAGCTTCTTGCATCATTTTTGCTTATTTTTCCTTCCTGTAATTTTTTATTTTCTACAAGCCTTTTCAAAATTCTTATCTCATTCTCTAATGGCTCAAGTTGTTTTATTGCATCTTCTAGTTTCTCTAATTCCTTTTCTTCTTTATTGCCATTCTCATCTATTTCATCAAACTGAAGACCTTTAAAACCTTCTTTTTGCAAGATCTCTTGCTGCTTCTCATCCTGAATTTTCAATTGTGCTAATATTTCTTCTTGTCTTGACTTGATACCACCGTGTAAAGCATTAAAGGTTTGAACAATATCGTCTAAGTCTTGACTTAGTTTTTCTATTGGCTGCTTGGTGTTATCTAATCCTGTACGGATAGTTTTTATCTTTGAACTTAGCTCGTTTAGCTTGTCACTTATCATGTTTTTTTTAGTCTTTGTCATATCAACTTCCTGAATGCTTTTATACTAATATATTAATATGAATTATTAAGCATAAGTATTAATTTGTCAATATTTTAAATAGAGCCAAAAAATCATATTTACTGAAAGTTTACTTAAACACCGCTTTTTAATTAAGCAATTTTGCTATTAAGGCTTCCTATCACGTCAATTTTTTCTCCACGCTTTTTAAAGTGATCTTCTACATCTTCCATACTTTCAGGATCTACAATTAAAACCATGCCAATACCACAATTGAATGTCCTTAGCATTTCTTTTTTTTGTACTTTGCCTTCTTTCATTAGCCATGAAAATATTTCAGGCCATTTCCAGGAATCAATATCTATGTTTGCAAATAAACCTTCAGGAAGAATTCGCGAGATATTGTCTACTAACCCTCCGCCTGTGATGTGTGCAATTCCTTTTGCCTTTTGCATTATGGGTAACAGAGAATCAACATATATTTTTGTTGGCTCGAGTAATACTGTGCTCCATGATTTATTATCCCATGGAGATTGTTCATTATAATTTATATCCAAGTTTTTGAAAATATGACGTACTAAAGAAAACCCATTTGAGTGTATTCCAGTTGATTCTAAACCAACTATATAATCACCTTCTTTCATAGCATTACAATTTGGAAGAATTTGCTTTTTATCAACTACACCAACTACAAATCCTGCAAGGTCATAGTGATTATTACCATACATTCCAGGCATTTCAGCAGTTTCTCCGCCAACCAATGCTATTTTAGCTTGCTTGCACCCTTCTGCGATGCTACGCACTACAGATAATAACACGTCTTTACCTAAAACACCTGTTGCAAAATAATCGAGGAAAAATAAAGGTGTTGCTCCTTGTGCAAGTAAGTCATTTACACACATTGCAACCAGGTCTATGCCTATAGTATCATGCTTGTTTACCTCTTGGGCTATTAATAATTTTGTACCTACTCCATCTGTTGAGGAAACAAGAACTGGATGATCATACTTCTTAGCTAATGCAGCAAAGTCAAACAATGCAGAAAATGAGCCAACTTCACTTATTACTTCTTCCCTGTTAGTTTCTTGAGCAATAGGCTTGACTTCCTTTATTAGTTTATTATATAATTCAAGATCTATTCCTGATTTGGCATAAGTGCTCATAACCCTTTTATAAATTATTAATACTATATTAATGCCTTAGTGCAAAAAATGCAACGAAACTTTCTAGCAATTGACTATCATATGCCTACCGATATAGGGTAACTTAAATTTTGTCATCATTTATAATCATCAAATGAACAAAGATATCAAAAACACAGTGTTAATAATGGAGTTGTTATCAGGGCGTCTACTTCATGACTTTGCGAACTCTATGAGTGGAATAATGTCCAGCGTAGAAGAGTTTGAAACAGGTGATAAGAATGATGCTGATGCGCAAAAGGACGCATTTTCATTACTTAAAGAAAGTTCCGATGATTTGATGTCTAAACATAAAGTAATGAAGCAGGCATATTCTTCTTCAGGAGATAATAGTAGCTTTGATCTGACTAAATCAAATATCAAAAATTATTTAAAAAAAAAATAGAACTCACATGGGAGACAAGTACCTCAAACTCTATGGAGCTCAGCACCGATCTAGTTGAAAAGATAAATAAAATAATTTCTAATATGGTGCTAACTATATCAAGTGCTGTAGCGGGAGTTGAACAAATGTCTATTTCATTGAGTAGAGCAGACGATAAAACGCTGTTAACCATAAAAATTTCTAATGAACATAAGCAACTTAGCAGATCATTAATAGAGAAATTAACTAAAAAAAGTGAAATCGATTTAAATGCAAAAGACATCAATATTTATCTAACCTCTTTACTATTAGATCATTATAATGCAAAAATGAATTGTATTTGTGAAAATAATCTGCTGGAAATAGGTTTAGTTATAGCTTGAGGTAACTTGACTTTATTCGGTTCATATCTCAAATTATATTGAGTGGCACGAATGGTCTTATGGCAACAAATCTATTACAAGGTAAAAAAGGATTAATAACTGGAATAATAAATAAGAGGTCAATAGCGTACGGCATAGCAAAAACGCTTTCAGAGTATGGAGCAGAATTTGCTATTACTTACCAGAATGAAACAATAAAGGAAAAATTATTACCTATAGCAGAGGAGTTCCAAATTGATGAAAAGCTGCTGCTCAAGTGTGATGTTTCAAATGAAGAAACAATAGATGAAGCTTTTAAGACAATAAAAAAGGAATGGGAAAGTATTGATTTCCTGGTGCATGCAATAGCATTTTCCGATAAAAATGAATTAAATGGTAAGTATGTTAACACTTCACTGAATAATTTCTTAAGTGCAATGCATATATCATGCTATTCTTTCACCGCTTTAGCGCAAAGAGCTGAAAAGATGATGGAAAATGGAGGTAGCCTGCTTACTTTATCTTACTATGGTGCTGAAAAAGTTATGCCAAACTACAATGTTATGGGTTTATGTAAAGCTGCACTTGAAGCAAGTGTAAAATATTTAGCATGCGACTTAGGGACACAAAACGTAAGAGTAAATGCCATTTCTGCTGGTCCTATCAGGACATTAGCGTCCTCGGGAATAAGTGATTTTCATTCCATTTCAGAATGGAACAGAAACAACTCACCACTCAGACGCAACACCACTATTGAAGATGTAGGAAAAGCAGCTCTATATCTACTAAGCGACTTAAGCAGTGGTACCACAGGAGAAATTTTGCACGTTGATTCAGGATATAATGTGGTTGGAATGAAAGTAGTTGAAACTGATAAAGTGGAAGACTAGAAAAAAAATTGCAACAGTGAGCTTTTTGAGCCTTACGTTAAAAATATACTAGTTCAGAATTGAATTCTGGACGAACAGTAATCCTCGACAATAGACTTCTTGCAAATTTGAAGGCAAAAATGCGAAAAATGGTGTCATTCCAGTGCGTGACACACAGATGTACAAATATCTCGTGAAGCGATAGGACTTGTGTTAAGTATCAACTACTGGTGTCATCCCAGTGCTTCGACACTGGGATCCATTTTGCAGTATATAGCTAACTAAAATAAGCTTTCCCTAGACTGGATTTTATGATAATAAAGGCATGTTGAATAAAAAGCAGAGGTTAAAAATGCCAAAACCATACAGCGAAGATTTACGTGAACGTGTTTTAAAAGTGGTAGATGAGAAAAAAATGAGCATGAAAGCTGTGAGTGAGATGTTCAGTATTGACAGAAAAACACTGTATTGGTGGAGAAAAAGAAGGGAAGAAACTGGAAGCGTAAAGCCAGCCTATGGCTACCAAACAGGTCATAGGAGCAAGATTAAAGACATGGGCAGTTTTTTTAAATTTCTGGAAGATAATCAAGATGTTACGACTGATAAAGTAATTGAAAAATTTGGGAATATGTGCAAAGAGACAGCATACAATTATCTAAAAAAAGCTGGCTATACATATAAAAAAAACCTTTCTTTATCAAGAGAGAGATGAAGGAAAACGTAAAGAATTCAAAGAAAAAGTAGCTAAAATAAACAAAGAAAACCTGGTATTTATAGATGAATCTGGAATTGATGACAACGAATTTTACGCATATGGATGGGCTCCGAAAGGGAAGAGATTGTTTGCTGAAAAACCTGCATTTAAGAAGAAAAGGATCAGTATTATTGGAGCTTTAAATCAGGGAAAAGTTGGTGCACCATGTGCATTTGAGGGATATTGCAACAGTGAACTTTTTGAGGCTTATGTTGAAAATATACTAATTCCTGAATTGAAAATTGGACAGACAGTCATCCTTGATAATGCAAGCTTCCATAAGTCCGTAAAAATTAGAAAACTGATTGAGAATGTAGGGTGTAACGTATTGTTTTTACCGCCATATTCACCGGATTTGAATCCTTACTTTTACCCATAACTTTGAGAAGTTATTATGTGAAGCATAACCATGCTCTCTCTAAGATTTTCATAGCCTCGCCATAGAGTCATACTTCCTGGTAAATTATCACCTTTTCTATTCATAAACCCACCTAATTTTCCTAACCAAATAATAGCTTGTTTTATGTTTGGAGGTTCTTCGGGCAATGTGGCCACTTGATGCTCACGTATGTAAAGAGCTTTCCACTCTTCATTGCTTAGAACCTTAGTGCAAGCCTCCATAGGATGCGATAAAGCCACTTTTGTTAAATATAAAATTTTAAATGTAATAATGCTCTTTATAGCAATTAATTTCTGTAGCCTTTCCTTTGTAGTTAAACGAGAGCTTTCTATTTTACATCCTGATTTTAAAATTCTAAAGTATTCTTCAATTTTCCATCGTAGCTTATACCAATTTATCCTTTCTATGGCATCTAAAGTGCTATTAACTGGTACATTAGTTAACAAAGTCCAATCGATAGCTTCAACTCCTTTAGGAGGATCCATTTCCTTTGCGCTTACCACATATACAGCGACTTTATCACTTATTTTATGTGCTGTATCTTTTGACCCATAAATGTAAGGCGCTCTGATAGGTATATAGCCTTTCATATATTTTACTTCAATATTTGCTTTTCTTGACTTCTGGTGCCCGTTTTTAGCAACTTCCAAGACGATTTTCTCTTTTACCGGAAGTTGAGCTATGCGTGTTTGCAAATCTGTTTTTCCCTCTTCAGTACAGATAAATTTTCTATTAGCTCGGTTACGGATTACATAAAAACTACCCAATGATTCAGCTATCCATAAAAATTTGAAGATATCTGCTTCCCTATCACCAAGAGTGACAAGTTGTACATCTTTGGAAACGTTATTTATGGTTTCTTTTAGTGCTGCTATCCACTTATAACTTTCTTTCTCCTCTATAGAAGTACGGTATTTCCTATTTGCTTTTTCTTTTGCTGTTTCTTCTTTTCTAGCGGGACGCGCCCAGCACTGTTGAGAAGATAAACCTAAAGGTAATCCTTCTTTACTGACCATTAAGGCACTATGCAGCAGCAAACCCTTTTTATGCTTTGTATAAGCTTTAGAAATACTGCCTAGCCCTTTGGTATTTATATGAGAGTCAAAATCCAAATAACTAGTATCTTGGATTGAAAATATAAGCTTATTTCCTTTTATCCTTTCCGCTGTTTCTTTATGATGAGAAGAATAAATTTTCTCGGCCTCAAGCTTTTCATTACTAAACAACCTGTACGCGCCCTTAGCTTCTTTCCATCCACCACAACTTTGATTAATTGATCCAGATGCCTTACGCTCTATAAGATAACTTGTTGTAATAAGCCTCTTATTAAGCCTTATATCTCCCAGATTAACATGTCTCAACTCTCTTTCTAGCCATTTGTCCCCTAAGCTATCAGTATATTGCGTATTTGTATTTACTCCGTACATTTTTAAACCCTTTATCAAATATATGAATTTGCTATTTTACTAGCTTTTTTATATTTGTGGGTAAAAGTAAGATTTGAATCCAATTGAGCATTTTTGGTTTGCAATTAAACATGCTGTGAGAAAAATACTGCCAATTTTCTGGCCAGATGTTAACGCTGCTATTGATTTTATTTTTCAAAAATCGGGGAAAGCTTATCTGTGTTAGCTATAACTTCCCTAAAAACACTGTGTTTAGTATGAAGTAAGCTATTTTTATTGTTATCCATTATCCGTGTATTTGTTTTCTAGTATAGTAATTAAGTGCTGGATCCAAGTGTCTGGGCACTGGGATTGTAAAGGTCAACTAATTCGATGACAAAAATGTTAAGATAAAAGAAACATTTTTGAGGGAGTTAGGTATGAGAAGAAACACAGAAGATAAAACTTTAGAGAGAAATTACCAAAGTAAATGGAGATTTTTGATCAAAGAATATGAGCAAACAAAGGCAAAAAAGCATCCATTTTATAGATTTGTAGGCGATTTTTATCACGCTAATGGAATCAACAGACAAACATTCTGTAAATATTATAATAGGTATAGAAATAGCGGATTAGAAAAAGAGTTTTTACCAAGAAAAAGAGGTCCAAGATGGGAAAGTAGAAGAACAGATATTGAAATAGAAAAAGCAGTTATAGAGGAGCGGAAAAAAGGGATAAATAAATATGAAATTTGTGCTATACTAGCAAAAAAGTTGGGCAACAAAACACCTTCTCCATCTGGTATATATAATATTATTAAGAGAGCCGGCATGAATAAGTTGAGCACAAAAGAAAAAGAGGTGAAGAGAAAGATAATCAGGGAAAAAGCTGGAGAATTGGCACATATAGACTGTCATTATTTGAGTAAAGATATGATAATAAATGAGAGCAAAAGATACTATTTAGTGTGTGTAATAGACGATGCAAGCCGTATAGCATGGGCAGAAGTTTTAGAAAATATTCAGAGTCTGAATGTAATGTTTGCAGTGCTCAGATGTTTTAATTATATAAAGCAAAGTTACAGTATTCAGTTCAAAGAAGTAATGACAGACAATGGACCAGAGTTTGCATCAAGAAGTAATTTGGATGGACATCCATTTGAAAGAATGTTAGTTGAAATTGGCTTAAAGCATTTATATACAAGGCCATATAGACCACAAACAAATGGAAAAGTAGAGCGCTTTTGGCGGACTTTAAATGATGATTTGATTGAGGGAACAACGTTTGAGACCGTTCAAGAATTTAAGGATGAATTGTTTAGATATTTAATTTATTACAATGAACACAGGCCGCATCAAGCTCTTGGAGGTATTACTCCTTTGAGCTTTTTGCAAAATTTGTCAATGAATTAGTTGACCTTTACAGGGATGACAGAAAGAGGATACAGGAATGACAGAAGGAGGGCTACTGAGATGAAAGAAGGAGAGCTACTTGCATGACAGATGGTTTTGCAGGTTTATTTTTCAGAAATCGATGAAATCTTATCTGTCTTAGCTATATATTCACAATTTTAAATCGAGGTATTGTTATGCCAAATAACTTCAATTTTACTAAAGAATTTTTTAACCATTATGATGCAAATAGTACATTAGATGATATACAAAGATATTATATTCTATGGAAATCAGTTATAGCTCAGGCAATGATTGATTCAGCAAGCAATTGTAAAAAAACAGGGAGTGTGGTAGAAAAACGTAAAGCGATTTCTTGGTTATCAGACTTTAGTCAAGACTTTGTACATACGTGTATATTAGCAAATTATGACCCGGTCTATGTAAAAAATAAAATACAGCCGATTTTAAAACGCAAGACTGAAAAATTAGATAGGGATTTAGTATATTCTCAATGAGATCTATTTTTTTCACCGAAAAAGATACTGTGCAATCTTTTATCTATAGCTTGTTCTATATCTTGTATTAATAATTGCTTTATCATCTTTACTTTCTGTTTTGCATCTTCATCATGATTGTAACTGCTATAATTATTACTTTTACTGTAACTATTGCTACTGGATTTACTGAAATCATTACTCTTTTTTCCTCTAATGGATTTTAATATTCGTATTATTATTTGTTTCATAAAAGGCCTCCAATTTATGCTAAGAATTGATTTATATAAGAGATACGGTGTAACGAACGCTACCGATATTCTGAAAGAGATTCCATAACTCAAGCCATCTTTATTTTCCCAATACCACTTGAAATATTGATATAAATAATAAAATGCGCTTTTGAAGGAACTAAATTCCACAGCATACTGAAAACCGTTACTGAGAAACATAAGTACAACGCTCGATATGTAAAGATATCCCGTAAAAAGGAATAATTTCACAGCTATATCTTTGAAACTGCTTAATACGTAATTAAATAACCTTAATTTATAAAAAAGCGATATCATTCCACAATTTTAATGGCTGGGATGGAAGGATTCGAACCTTCGCGTGTCGGTATCAAAAACCGATGCCTTACCACTTGGCTACATCCCAATTACTAAATACTATGCACATCAATAACATTATTAGCCCAATTAGTAAAAGACTTATTTGCTTTTTCAATTGGTATAACCAAAGCAGCAGGTTGATCATAAGAGTGCATTGCTTCGATTTTTTCTATAACTTTGTCAACTTGATCACTTTTGCTTTTCATAATTGCAACTACTTCAGAGCTATTATTTATTTTACCTTCCCAAAGATATATGGAATGTACTTCAGGAAATGTATTTACACATAGAATGAGCCTATCATTCAACAATTCTTCAGCAACGACCTGAGCTTCCTCAAAATTTGAAAAAGTTGTGTAAATCAAAACTAAACTACTCATAGCAGCAATATAAACGCTTAGTTATTATAGTTTACCAAGAATTATTCATCAAGGGAAAATAGAGTAGACCTTGTGAGCTTTTGCACAATAAGGTCCATTTTCATTATTCTTCAGTTTTAAGACGCGCTAACGCGCTGCGGCCATGCAAATAGTCAAGATTTTTAACCTGACTAGCCAATATTAAAGAGTTATTTTTCAAGTATTTTTCTACGAGCTTTGCAAGCCTTTTTGGATTGTTTAAATAACTCCACTCCGCTTGTAAAACTTTTATATCGCTTTGTACTGAATTAATCTCACTTTTTATTTTTATTAGCTCTCTATTTAATGATTGAACATATAATTTTACCTTAAATAGTCCTATAGTGCTGAAGAAAAATACTACTATCGAAACAATGCAGAAAGTTTTCATGACAGCCTTTCTATAGCTCTTAACTTTGCTGAGCGTGAACGTGGATTTGCATTTACTTCTTCCTCACTTGCTTTTATTACTTTTTTATTCAAAAGAGAAAACTTCTTACAATTAGCAGATTTTGGCTCACATAAGTCCCTAAAAAAAGTTTTGACTATACGATCTTCCAAAGAATGAAAGGTGACAACAATTAATTTACCGTTCTTATTTAACATGTCAGATGCAGCTTTAATACCCTTTTCCAGTTCACCGAGCTCGTCATTTACCCATATTCTTATTGCCTGAAACGTTCTGGTTGCAGGGTCAATTTTACTTTTTCCACGAAACACCACAGAGCGTATAATTTCTGCAAGCTCAAATGTAGTTTTGATAAGCTTTTTCTTGCGTGCATTTACTATCGCTCTTGCAATTTTGCGAGAATGGCGCTCGCCGCCGTAGTTATATATGGTATTTGCAATCTCTTCTTCACGCAAAGCATTGACAAACGTTGAAGCGTTTATATGAGAAGAATTATCCATGCTCATATCAAGCGGACCATCGTGCAGAAATGAGAATCCTCTATTTCCATTATCGATCTGCATAGATGAAACTCCGATGTCAAAAACTATTCCATCCACACCGCTTGATGTCATTCCAGTGTCAAGTACTGGGATGACTGAAGGTTGTCCAATTCCGCTTAGTATGCTTTTAATGTTACTAAATTTTTCAATGAATAGTTTTATTTTATCTGGGTATTTTGCGCTCAGGTCATCATAAAATTTAGTAACAGTTTCATCTCTATCAATTGCATATACTTTGCAATCGGCTGAAGTCAATATACTGTTGCTGTATCCACCAGCTCCAAACGTAGCATCTACATATAGCCCGTTATTTTGTGGTGATAGTAGTGATAGCATTTCTTTTAGTAAAACTGGAGTGTGTGTCATCCAAGTAGCCCAAAAGGTGTCATCTGAGTAGTGGACACTTGGATCCAGTATTCACATTTGTTATCCAAGTGCGTTTCTCCCATGTCATCCCAGTGTGTGACACTGGGATCCAGACGTAAAAATATTTGCAAATTATGCAATGGATACCTGGCTTTGGGAGTGTATGTTAAAAGTAATGTCCATAAGATAGATCCCAGTGTCACGCACTGGGATGACAACCAAATCACCTTTTTATTTGTGTATGTAGATTTTCTTACCAAAACATGGTATCTTACTGGAATATAAGGGTAATAATACAAAAATACTAAATATAGTCAATAATATAAAAATTAAGGTTTAGTATTGTTAATATTACATTTATGTAATGTTCACATTTTTTTTGTATATAATGTCAAATATGTTATAGGGAAATTATGAAGCAATGAAGCAAGTAACCAAAGTAATACTATCAAGTTTGATCTGTAACACTTTATTGTGGTATGACCACATGCTTTTTGGTCACTTAATCAATATAATTGGCAGTATATTTTTTCCATCGGATGATCAATTAACTAGTGTATTAAAGGCTTTTGGAGTGTTTGCAGTAGGTTTTCTAATGAGGCCAATTGGAGCTGCTATATTTGGTCACATTGGTGATAAGCATGGAAGGAGAGTTGCTTTATTGATCTCAATCATATTGATGACTCTATCAACCGTCTTAATTGCTTTTGTACCAGGTTATGAAAGTATTGGAATACTCGCATCAATACTGGTAGTTTGTTTAAGGTTGCTGCAGGGTATATCTCTTGGTGGAGAAGCAGGAAATGCGCCATTTTTAATAGAACACGCTCCAAAAAATAAAAAAGGATTTTTTGGAAGCATCGAGGTTTTAAGCGCAATTTTAGGGTCAATATTGAGTCTTATAGTGGTATTAATATGTAAGAAAGTATCTGATTTTGAATCTTGGGGATGGAGACTACCTTTTATCTTTAGTTTAGCAATGGGATTAGTCAGTATATATATGAGATATATACTTGATGAAAGCCCGGAGTATAAGAAACAAAAAAAAACATCCACACTGCCACTAAAAGAGCTGCTGAGCAACTATAAAAAACCTTTTCTGATATCAGTCGGAGTGGATATAGTTGAAAATTCATCTCTTTATATATACCTAGTATTTTTCAATGTGCTTACGGAGAAAATGTCAGTAATAAGTGGTCATTTTAACCACATAGTGGAAATACTTAGTCAAATCACGCTCGGAGTATTGACAATATTGTTTGCAATACTTTCTGATAGAATCGGAAGAGAAAAAGTTATGAAATTTGCGTTTATATCTTTCATAATAGTGAGCTACCCAGTTTTTTCAATGTTATGTAGTGGAAATTATTTGCCAACTATCATAGCACACGTTCTTTTTATAATTCCAATAGCTGCATCGCTTGGTCCTGTTAGTGCGTTGATGTGTGAATTATTTCCAACAAAGGTGCGCTATAGTGGTTTTGGTTTATCAAGAAATATAGCTGCTGGATTTTTTGGTGGTCTTGCTCCGTTTATATGCACAACAATTATCAAAATTACAGGGCAAGAAACTTCAGCTAGTTTCTATATGATCTTCTGCGCATCAATTGGGCTAATTGCTATATTGCAGATTAAACAAAAAGAAGAGTATTCTTCAAGCCATTCTAAAAACCCCAATTCTGGATTAGGGATTAAAAAAACAGAAGAATATCAATAGGCCATGTGAGCAAAATTTATACAAGAGGCATACTCAAGGGACAATTATGTAAAATGTGCGATGTTTGTTTTAAATAATTCATAAAATGTTTACAATATAGCAGTAAATGTTTACAATATAGCAGTACCAGTGTTTCAAAATTGACATGAAAATTGATCCTGTAGAGCTAACTAAGAAATTGATCTCCTTTGAGAGCATAACACCAGGGGATGGCGGGGCAATAGAGTATATAGCAACAATCCTAAAGAACAGTGGTTTTGATTGTAAGATTTTAGAATTTGGTGATGGAAAAGCTAAAGTTAAAAATCTCTATGCAAAACGTATAAATGGAGCGCCAAATTTATGTTTTGCTGGGCATGTTGACGTTGTGCCGCCAGGTGAACTAAAGGATTGGATATCAGATCCATTTAAGCCAGAAGTCAGAAATGGAATGTTATATGGAAGAGGGGCAGCTGATATGAAAAGCGGAGTAGCTGCGTTTATTGCTGCCATGGTAAACTTAATTTCAGAAAAGTTTCAATTTAGTGGCTCAATAAGTGCATTGATTACCAGCGCAGAAGAAAGTACAGAAGAATATGGAACAAAAGCAGTTTTAGAATGGATGCAAAGCAAACAAAAAAAGATAGATTACTGTATTGTTGCTGAACCAACCAGCAGTGACAAACTAGGTGATACTATAAAAGTAGGCAGAAGGGGATCTGCAACATTTGAACTCATGTGTTACGGAAAACAGGGACATGTTGCTTATCCAGATTTAGCTGATAATCCGATATATAAAATTATATCTATATTAAGTAAAGTAAAAAATACTACCTTTGATAATGGTAATAAATATTTTCAGCCTTCAAATTGCGAAATTACTACTATAGATGTTGGAAACAATACTGGCAATGTAATACCTGGAGCAATTACTGCACGTTTTAATGTTCGATATAATAATGAACAAACGCCAGATGGTTTGTATAAGCTTATTGATGGAATTTGCTCCAGTGTCACTAATGATTACAAGCTTTTTATGCATAACAGCAGAGACGTTTTTCTGTCTACTCCAGATAGAAATACTGATATTCTGCTTGATGCGATAAACAAAATTACCAATGTTGATGCTATGCTAAGCACAAGTGGTGGCACATCAGACGCTGCATTTATAAAAGACTTTTGTCCAGTGATTGAATTTGGTATGATCAATAAAACCGCACATCAGGCAAATGAATGTGCAAGAGTAAATGATATACACAAATTAACAGCTATATATAAGGAATTTATAGAAAATTATTTTAATCCAACAAATAGAGTGGTAGGTCAGATTAATGTAATAAGCAATATATCTGGTGGTCCATTATTAGCTTAGCTGCAGATAAGCTCTGGTGGTATTTTAAGTGTTTATAAAAAACGTGAAACTCTTAATGATCTTGTGTTATTAGATTTTTATGATGATAATGGATCAAGTAATATTTACTAAAGATGACAGCAGAAAGCTTTGCAAAGACTGCAATACAGAACAATTTGTTGGTGTGTTTTCCAACAGAAACAGTGTATGCTTTGGCATGCAATGCTCTGAGCTCTGAGGCAATAAAAAAAATATATGAGATAAAAAAGCGCTCTTACAATAAACCACTCTCTATATTTGTGCGCAGTATTCACGATTTGGTAAAAATAGCAAAGGTAAACGCAGAATACGTTGATTTAATAAAGCACTTTTCTCCTGGACCAGTTACATATATTCTACCGCTTAAAAGTAATAACGCGTTACCAAGCGAATTCTTTAAAGGCAGTGTAGGTATCAGAATTCCTAATCATCCAATTGCAATTTCAATATTAAATGAACTAAAAATTCCAATAGTTGCAACAAGCATAAATATTTCAGGAAAAAAGAGTATATGCAAGGCAGGTGATATACCTCAATCTATTAAGCAGCATTTATCTGCAGTAATTGAAAGTGATGAATTAGTTTCAGGTATAGAATCAACTATTGTTGATTTAACTGGAGACAAAATTAAAATTTTAAGGGAAGGTGCAATTTCGCTGCAAGCAGTAGATGAATCACTTTTAAGCTATAGAAAGAAATATGAAAAAAGTGATAGGTCATAATCAAGCTAGAAAGAAATTAATGAGCAACTTATCTGTTCAATCTTGGCTAATCTGTGGCAAAAAAGGTATAGGAAAAGCAACGCTTGCAAAATCTTTTTCTAATTGGTTACTTGTAAAAGACTGTGGTTCGGCAGCATTGGATTTACACATTGCTCAAGGCGATACAATCGGAATAGAAAAAGTCAGAGAAATGAAAAATTTTCTGCACTTAAGCCCTATCCAGTCAGAATACAAGATAGCTATAATAGATAGCTTGGAAGCGATGACCAATAACGCTAAGAACGCTATATTAAAAATATTAGAAGAGCCGCCGAAAAATTCTAAAATATTTATAATTAGCCATAATCCATGCGATATACAAACCACTATTCGTTGCAGGTGCTTTCAGCTAAATTTATTGCCGCTCACTTATGATGAAACAAAACAAATTGTTTCTTTACAGTGTGAGTTTGACGATGAAATATTTAATGAGATCGCTACTCTGTTTCCTGGAATGCCAGGGAGGATAATAAGCGCAATGAATAAGAACACTTATGAAGTATATAAAAGCTTTTACACATTCTTTCACAATTTAAACGACCCGAGTGCAATTAACAAATTAATTAATAGCGAAATTGAGCTGGAATTGGCATCTCATATAGTTCAGAGTTTTATTTTAAAAGGTATAAAGAAAGATCCAAATAATACTGAAACTTTGCTTAGCCAATGGGAAAAAATAGATCAGCTTTTTGCATCTGCAAGACAATTCCACTTAGATAAAAAGCATGTTTTGGCTAATGCAATCAATATCATAAGCCCTACAACAAAGCAAGTTGCCGATAAAGCCTGGTAAGAAATCCAAAACCCAAAAACTATTTACTTATTAATTGATTTGTCAGCTATGTCTTCTTAAGAACAATACACCTCTTCATTCCTGCCAAATCATATATGTATTCCTGAAAAGCTAATTCGAATGAGGGTATTATTTTATCAATGTCATTTTGATCTTCACCTATTTCCAGTACCGCAAATCCATTTTTTTTAAGGCACTTTTTCAATATTGGGAAGATACTTAAATAACAACTTAAACCATCAACGCCACCATCAAGAGCAAGTCTCGGTTCTTTTTGGACTTCAGCTTGCAAGTCTTTCAATTTACTTGTTTTGATATATGGAGGATTGCTAATTATAAGATCAAATAAACCTATGCATTCTGTCCACGAGTTTGGAAGTATTTTAGCTCTGCTAAGTAAATCATGTTTTTTGATATTCTGGCATGCAACTTTATATGCTTCAAGACTCTTTTCAAAACCAACACCAACAGCATATTTATACTCATTCAGCACGGATATCAACAAACAACCTGTACCTGTACCAAAATCAGCAATTTTTAGCTTCTGCTCTTTGTTTTGGTAATATTTTAGTACTGTTGATATTAGTGTTTCACTATCTGGCCTTGGATCTAAAACATGCTGATTCACTATAAAGTTACCACTCCAAAATTCACGATTGCCTATTATTTGTGATATTGGATATTTTTCAGTTCTTTTTTTTATTAATTTCCAAAATAGAGATTCCTTGTCTATTGGAACATGATTAGCGTGGTTTATAATTATGAATGACCTTTCCACACCAAGTACGTGCTGCATAATGATTTCAGAGTCCATATATGGCGAATCAATTCCGCACGATGATAATAGTTTTGATCCATCTTGGATTAAAGCACTAATAGTTTTCATTATTACTGACTAAACAAATAAGATACATTACAGGCATGCTTCAAAAGTTTAAAAAAGTTTTACCAATCAACTTTTTTATCTTCTGTTTTAACTTGTAGTATAGATATTAAACTAACCAGTCCACATATGGTAAGATAAATACCTGCTGCAAATTTTGTCTCAGTTTTTTCTATTAGGAACATGCATATGGACGGAGAGAGACCACCAAAAATCCCTGCGGATATGTTATGTGCAAGACTAAGACCAGTGCACCTAACTTTTGTTGGGAATAGTTCGCAAACAAGAGAACTATATATACCAAAAGATGCAGCTATTGGTATGCTTATCAACAAATACGTTGGCGTTATAATGTAGTGGTTATCATGAGATAATAGTGAAAGCACAGGTAAGCTAACGCAAGATAAAACTATTAATATAGGAACCATCACGTTTTTTCTTCCAACTTTATCAGAAAGCATTGCAAACAGCACTGCAGAGGTTCCAAATATAATTTCACTTGCAATCCTTAC
This sequence comes from Wolbachia endosymbiont of Folsomia candida, assembly GCF_001931755.2. Taxonomy (NCBI): domain Bacteria; kingdom Pseudomonadati; phylum Pseudomonadota; class Alphaproteobacteria; order Rickettsiales; family Anaplasmataceae; genus Wolbachia; species Wolbachia endosymbiont of Folsomia candida. The sequence continues at coordinate 980,734 of NZ_CP015510.2, read as the reverse complement.
TGTATTTTTAATATCAACACCCAACAAGGTAAGTTCTGTTACAGATATGTTGTAAAACATAATCATTGAATAAACAATTGCATTTTGGGCAATACCAAGTCCAATTGCTATCATAAACGGTCTTTTATAGCTTTTGATCAACTCTAAGAATGGTGAGCTGGATAAGCTTTTATTTTGATTATGTATTTTATATGCTAAACTTTCTTCCATTATGTATCTTGTAAAAAAACCTATTATGCCCATAATAAAGCAAAAATAGAAAGGCAGCCTCCAGCCCCAAATCTCGTAATTTTCGCCTGTAAATTCTTTACAAATACCAAGCATTATAAAACATAAAATTGAACCAAGCGCTCCACTAAAGGCTTTCATACTACCTAAAAACCCAAGGTTTTTTTTATCACTTGAATGTTCGATTAAAAAAGCTGTATTGATACTTGTTTCTCCACCCATTGCCATCCCTTGTGTGATTCTGCATAACAAGAGTAATATAGGAGCAAGGATGCCGATTTCTTTATAGCCTGGTATAATTCCGATTATTGTTGATGATATTGAAACTAATATTACAGAAGTAAGCAAAACTTTCCTTCTGCCGTACTTATCTCCAATGTAGCCAAAAATAAATGCACCAAGTGGTCTGAATCCAAATCCAACTGCAAAGGTACCGAGAAATTTGATTGTACTTAAGTAATCACTTTCTGATGGAAAAAAAATGTTACTTATTATATGTATCAAAACTCCAAATAGAGTGAATTCGTACCATACTATCATGTTGCAAATTATACTCGATAATATTGCTTTTTGCATGTCAGTCATAATCTTTCGATTTGTCATAATTTAATATGCTACTATTAATTGGAATATTTGTCTATAAATGGTCACCATACTAATAAACTTCTTTTGAAATTATGCTACCTTGGTTTTATTTTGTGTAAAATAGTTTCAAAAGAGGCATAAAATTTAATCTGTTATAGAGAAAAATTTGTCAGCATATGAATTTTTCATAGTATTCAGTGTATCATAATCTGTGAAATCTAATTTTACTGGAGTGATAGTAATAAATCCTTCTTTGATTTTACCAACGCTCCCACTTCCAGAGTGTTCTCGAGACCAATTTAAATTAAAAGATCCATTAGAATTTTCAGTGAAAGTTAAATCACCATCAATATTATATTCACCTTGTTCAACAAACTCTACTCCTTTTACTTTTTCTGTAGCAGGGAAATTTACACTCATTACGATATTTTTATCCCAGCTAACCTCGACTAATTTGGCAATAACTTTTTGTGCAAAAGCCTTTGTATTGTGCCAGTTTATCTCATTATGATACACTTGGCTTAGCGCAATAGAGGATATAGATCTAGCAGCGCCTTCCATTGCAGCACCAATAGTGCCTGAATAGCAAACATCATCTCCAACGTTTGATCCGATATTTACTCCAGATAATATTAAGTCTGGCTTTTTATTCATAATCTTGTTTAGTGCAATAATGACACAATCTGCAGGAGTGCCAGAAACGCTAAACTCTCTTTCACTATGTTGGTTTATCAGAATAGACTGCTTCACTGGATAATCAAGAGATCTTGCTGCTCCGCTTCTATCGGTATCTGGTGCTACTACCCATATTTCGTTTGCAAAATTTGATGCAATCTCTTGCAGTAGCTTTATCCCTTCACTTTTAAAGCCGTCGTCGTTTGTTATTAACACTATCATATAAAGAATTCCATTATTTAGCTTATTATCGTACCACATCTAATTGAAAATAACAGCAGACCTATTTCAAAATTTGATTTCTGATGGTAATTTCGTTGTTGATCTTGCTTTTCATTCAAGTAATTCATTGCGAATTATATAAACAATTGCTCTTATTACACTTAAAATGTAAAATGATTTTACTTAAATAAAATAAAACTAGCATCAATGAAAAATATAAGGAATTTTGCAATAATAGCGCATATAGATCACGGTAAGTCAACGCTTGCTGATCGTTTGATAGAAGAATGTAACGGTCTTGAGGCAAGAGAAATGACAAATCAGATACTTGATTCAATGGATATAGAGCGTGAACGTGGTATTACGATTAAAGCACAAACTGTTAGGCTGAGCTATACAGCCAGCGATGGTAATAAATATTGCTTAAATCTTATGGATACTCCGGGACATGTTGATTTTTCATATGAAGTAAGCCGAAGTTTGGCTGCATGTGAAGGTTCACTTTTAGTGGTAGATAGTAGTCAGGGAGTTGAGGCGCAGACTCTTGCAAATGTATATAAGGCAATTGACAATAATCATGAAATAATAGTTGTACTTAATAAAGTCGATTTGCCTGCTGCAGATCCAGAAAAGGTAAAAATTCAGATCGAAGAGGTAATCGCTATTGATGCAAGTGAGGCAGTTTTAATATCAGCCAAAACTGGGTTTGGGATAAAGGATGTGCTTGAAGCGATAGTAGCAAAACTTCCAGCTCCAAAAGGTGATCCAAATGCGCCACTGCAAGCAATTTTAGTTGATAGTTGGTATGATACTTACCTTGGAGTGGTAATTTTAGTGCGAATTAAAAATGGAGTGCTAAAAAAAGGCATGAAGATTGTTATGATGTCGAGTAATGCTACATATCAGGTGGATAATATAGGTATCTTTACTCCTAAAAAAGTAATGACTGGTGAACTTTCAGCAGGTGAAGTTGGATTTATCACAGCTTCAATGAAGGAAGTAGCAGACTGCAAAGTTGGTGACACTATTACTGAAGAAAAAAGGCCTTGCAGCGCAGCACTACCAGGGTTTAAAGAAGTTCACCCTGTAGTATTTTGTAGTATTTTTCCTAATAAAACTGATGATTTTAAATATTTAAGAGAAGCACTGGAAAAATTACATTTGAATGATGCAAGTTTCACTTTTGAAGCTGAAACTTCAAATGCGCTTGGATATGGATTTCGCTGTGGTTTTTTAGGAATGCTACATTTAGAGGTTATTCAAGAAAGACTCGAGAGAGAATTTGACTTGGATCTAACGGCAACTGCACCGAGTGTTATATACAGAGTGGCAGTACGAAGTAGCGAAGTTCTTAGCATTCATAACCCAAGTGATATGCCAGATCCAACTAAAATTGAAATGGTGGAAGAGCCATGGATTACTGCAACAATTATGGTTCCTGATCAATATTTAGGTGAGATCATATCTTTATGTGAAGAGAGAAGGGGAGGGCAGGAGGATTTGTCATACGTTGGTAATACAACAACAGCATTATTAAAGTATAAGCTACCATTATCTGAGGTCGTCTTTGACTTTTATGACCGTTTAAAATCAATTTCCAAGGGATATGCGAGTTTAGATTGGGAAATTTCAGGCTATCAAGAAAGCCAAATAGATAAGTTAAGCTTTTTAATTAATGGAGAACCTGTTGATGCACTGGCTTGTATAGTTCATAAAAGCAGAGCTGAAAAAAGAGGTCGTGAAATATGTGCACGTTTACAGGATTTAATACCGCGCCAGCAATATAAAATTGCAATTCAAGCAGCAGTTGGTGGAAAAATTATTGCGAGAGAAACAATCAATCCATATAGAAAAGATGTAACAGCTAAACTCTACGGTGGGGACGTAACACGAAGGATGAAGCTACTAGAAAAGCAGAAAAAGGGTAAAAAGAGAATGCACTCTGTAGGAAATGTAAATATTCCACAAAATGCCTTTATTCAAGCTTTGAAGTTAAGCGATTGAATAATTCTATATATCTTCCATTAATACGCTAATTATTTTCTTGACTGATGTAATTGATGTGTCAATATATGTGAATGTTAATAAATAGTTAGGTAAAATTATGAATAAAGAAATTAGTAAAAAAGATAAGCAAGACTTTTCTGAACATACAAAGAATGGTGAATTCAATAAAGCGCTAATGATTGTATATCGTTTGACTGATGGGATAAAAATTACTCAAACAGTGGAATATAAGGAGGCAAGAGAATCTTTTCTGGAAGGCCTCACAAAAGGTGATCTTGAACTTTGTGTTGCAATGATTCAGCAATATCCTGATGTTTTTAATAGAGAAAACAAGTTGGAATTCATAGATAACCATTATCAAGGCGAATCAAAACGTGAAGTTGATGATGATTTTGAGTTTGTAGAAAAACCTAAAGTGGAAAAACCTAAAGTAGAAATATCTAAAGAGGGACTTGATCTTCTAAGTGAGGAACTAGATGAGCTTGATATTTCTCGTCCGGATAATGGACCAAAGAGATAATATTATAAAGGAGATATAGCCTGAGCTACGTCATACCGCTGCAGTCTACTAATAAGCAGCGGTATGTCGAGGTTTTTCGATTATTAATCAGTAAATCTTACCTGTCTTAGCTATACAATATTTTATTACTTTTTCAATGTTTGTACAATTGTAGCCAAAGTCCATAGGATGACGAGTAGTGGTTGGCTTTCTATTATACCGCAGACTTACACTCAAAGCAAATCACTTGACCACGTGGAACTGATTTCAGCTCATCTGTTGAAACTTGACTTGAGCAGAATATACATTTTATCTTGTCGCTTGGAGTGAGTGATTTATCAACAGCAACTCTATCATCAAAAACAAAGCACTCACCTTCCCAATTACTATTTTTATTATGCGTTTTTTCAAGGTAAGAAAGAATGCCTCCTTTAAGATGATAAACATTATTAAATCCAAGTTTTTTCATATATGCTGTTGATTTTTCACACCTAATTCCTCCAGTGCAATACATAGCAACTTTTAGGTCTTTACTTTCAGAAAATGACTTTGCCCACTGAGGAAAGTCTCGAAAATACTCGATATGTGGATTAATCGCATTTTTAAACTTGCCGAGCTTCACTTCATACTCATTTCGTGCATCTATTACTAAAACATCAGATCCAGATGTAAAATCATCCCAATGTTCTGGATCAATGTATTCGCCTCTTTGAGATGGATCAAGACCACGTACATCAATGTTGGAGATTTCTCTTTTTAATCTTACCTTCATCTTGCTAAATGGTTGATATTCCGCTGTGCTTTCTTTCCATGCAAGATCTTTTAGCCTATAATCAGAACGTAGAAAGTCAAATGTTCTATTAATTGAGCTTCTTCCACCTGATATAGTTGCGTTTATGCCTTCTTCTGCAAGGAGGATAGTACCTTTCAACTCTACATCGTCACATGTAGCTTTTATCTCGTCTTTCATGTCATAATAGTTAGAAAGCTCTACAAAATGGTAAAAAGTTGCAATGACAAAACTCATAGTATTTTCTTTACAGATTTAAAACATAATATATACGAAATTGTAAGAATGTTCAATAGAGGAGCTGCAATACGCAAAATTACAAGACATTTATTATATGCATAAAATTAGACGTTCGTACAGCTACGCGTTCCATCAAGATATTCCTTGATTTTTTTTAAGTCTTCCCAAGCTAAACGTTTTTGCATTGGTTGGCGTAACAAGTAAGCAGGATGAAATATAGCAGATGTAGTAATTGGATTGGGTAAATATTGGTTAGTATATGTATGAAATTTCCCACGTAAATTCGATATGGTTTTTGTATTGTCAAGCAGGCTATAGCATGCGATTCCTCCAACTAAAACTAAAATCTGTGGGGAAATAAGCGCTATATGCTTTTCTACAAATGGCCTACACATGTCAAGCTCTAGGTTTGTTGGCTTTCTGTTACCAGGTGGGCGCCAAAATACGGTATTGCTTATATAAACTTTAGTGCGATCAAGGCCGATTGCATTTAGCATTTTGTCGAGCAACATTCCGCTTGCACCACAAAATGGTATGCCTTTTAGATCCTCATTTGCGCCTGGTGCTTCACCAACAAGCATAATTTTTGCATTTGGATTACCATCGGAAAACACGGTATTAGTTGCAGTCTTTTTTATTTCACAACCCTCAAACGATTTAACTGCATTTCTTAATTCATCCACACTATTACATCTACTTGCAAGTTTTCTTGCTTCAATTATCCAGTCACTTGGAAAGAAATTTTTTGGTTCTTTGTCAACTTTGGTGTCATTCCAGCGCGTGACGCTGGAATCTACATCTTCATCTTTTTTTTCTGGATCTGAGTAGTCTGCTACTCGGATGACAGATTCAATAGGTTCACCGGACTGCGCAACACTATTATCTTCCTCTTCACCTTCTGTTAGCGTACAATCAACACCAACTTCATGATAAAACTTTAGTAACTCCAGATCATCCTTACTCATATTGCTTTTTAATTTTTTGTGCCTTTTTCATGGCCATATCATACTTTAATTTAGATAGATGTCTAATATATAATATGCCATTTAAGTGATCTAGTTCATGTTGAATGCACCTTGCAAGCCAGCCACTTGCTTTCATCATTTGCTCCACATTATCTAAGTCTTTATATTTCACAGTTAAGTACTTTGGACGTTTAATCTCGTGACTCTGTTCTGGAATTGAAAGACACCCCTCTGTAAGCACTACTTGCTCTTCGGACAATTCTGTAATTTCTGGATTAATCATGCAAAAAGACCCTATTGATTGATATTGAGGTTCTTCATCTTGATATTCCTGTGGTATGCGTGTAACGAAAACTCTCTTCAAGACCCCAATTTGCACTGAAGCAAGACCAAAACCATCTGCATACTCCACAGTTTCGAACATGTTGTTTACTAATTCTTTAATTTTATCAGTTATTTCTGTTATTTCACTTGCGCGTGTGACTAGTCTTTCATCAGGAGCAATGACAATTGGTAATTTAGGCATAATATATTTGGCAGAAAAATCTTAATTTTATGTTTTATTTTTTCTTTTGTCCATAATTTAGGGTATATTAAAGTGTTGCTGTATTTTTATAATAGAAATATAAATTATTTAAAGGAAGCTAGAATTTGAATGAGTAAGGTTAACCAATGTACTCTGCAGTAATAGTAAAGCCAAAGAGAAGCGTTTTTGCTGTCTTAGATATAGGTACAACAAAGATTATCTGTCTAATTGTTAAAATGAATAGCAACTTTAGCTATAAAATAACAGGAATAGGTTACAAGATTGCAGAAGGCGTAAATGCTGGATCAATCACTGATGCTAAACATGCGAGTTACTCGATTTCATCAACCATAGGTTTAGCTGAACAAGTATCAGACGAAACAATAGACCAGATATATGTTAATGTTGCTGGATGTAGCATCTCATCTTTTAATGTATATAATGAAATCATCGCTGCTCATCATGAAATTTCTGAACGAGATATAAAACGTGTAGTTTTTCAAACATTTGAAAAATATATTGAAGAAAATGTTATTATTCACAATATACCATTAAAGTATCACTTAGATGACATGACTGATATAAAGGAGGTTAGTGGGCTCTATGGAAAAAGATTATCTGCTGACGTTAATGTTGTCACTGCTTCACGTCCAGCACTTACCAATATTGAAAACTGTATTAGCAGTAATGGTGGGTTAAATATGGCAGGTTGCATTGCTTCTTCATATTCTGCAGGTCTTGCTTGCCTCAGTGAAGATGAAAAAGAGCTTGGAACTGCTATTGTTGACATAGGTGGTGGGTACACTGCAATTGGAATCTTCAAAAGAGGAAAACTTGTATATGCAAACGGCGTTCCAATTGGTGGAATTCACATAACAAGAGATATTGCTTACGGATTATGTACAAGCATAGAACATGCAGAGCGCATAAAAATACTATATGGTAGCACTATTGTAACTTCGATAGATGAAAACGAGCACATTACAGTGCAAAATAATGAAAATGATGAACCTACTCAAGTGTTAAAATCTGAGCTTATCAATATTATAAGACCAAGAGTTGAGGAAATACTTGAGATGGTAAGAGACCATTTTCAAGAGCAAAAAGATCCAATTAATAAAGTAGTGATCACAGGTGGCACCAGTCAGCTCACAAGCATAAAAGAGATTGCAGGCTATATATTTAATAAACAAATACGAATCGGATACCCAGAACCAGTAAATGGCCTTGATGGAGAATATGATAAAAATCCGGTATTTTCTGCTGCAATAGGTTCTATAAATCTAATAATTGAAACTTTTTATAAAAATAATTCTGGTATGCTGAGTCAAGATGGTAAAATAAGTAAGCTGTACCATTGGGTTAAATCGAAAGTCACAGTTTAACCTTACCCATTACAAAATAAGCCTCCAACTTTAACTGCTAATTCAAGAACGTATAAAATAGGAAAATTGACTTTTGTTTATCGAATATGATATACTAAATTAGTAATTAATGTGAGGCAAATTAAATGTTATCTTTACTCAATCCTTTTGCAATCAAGCGCATTTGGTCTAGCTATGATAGGGAGCTTTGCAACTATATGCTTCTTCAGAAGAAAGATGATTATCAATGCTATCACTATCTAGATGTTATAAATTTATTTTCTCGATCATACTTCACTAGTGCTAACAAAGAATTATTAAAAAATTTAATTACTGCGAAAGTAAGCATTAGTGATATTGACGCATTATTTTCTGACCAAGAGCAAGTTGATAGGTTAAATAGCGTTAACCAAAATCTTCTTAAGTTATTAGTGAATAAAGAGGTCACCATAGGTTATGCAGGTTATACCAGTTCAGTTTGTTTTTCGTTATTTGCATTCACAAGCATTTTGCATTATGCATTTAATCTTGATCTATTTCGTACTCAAGAGCAGGTTGATAGATTAAATAGTATTGATCTTACCTTGCTAGAATTCCTTCTAGATAGAAAAGTTATAGATAGTAATAAGAGGCTTAAGAGTAGGTTTTTTGTTCTACTATCAGAAAAAGAAATCATTGATGGCCTTAATAATGTGAATTTTGACTTATTCAGCGCTCTAATTGATGGTATTATTAAGCAATGTCACTCAAAGGAGTATGAACATTATCACGGTGATAATTTAGTGAACAGCGATGTATTCTATGAGTTTCTTGCTTTTTTCAAGACTAAAGAAAATGTTGAAAAGTTTAATGGTATTAGCTCTAATTCGCTTGATGCTTTGATGAGCTATGCAACTATACCTAAAGGCATTATACTTAAATCGAAAAGAACTCTTAATTATTTAGAGGAAAATAAAATAAATGATCTGCGCGGAAGAGAGTCAACTAGAATTTGGTTTGAGTTTCAAGGCACTCTTAGTATAATAAAAAGCTTTTTTATTAACTTAACTAAAGGAGAGATTGAAAACTTAAATAAGTTGAGTGGTGCTAATCCTGCTTTGTTAAAGTTGTTTCACAACAAAGGAATTATAGGAGGAGCATTTATTGAAATTTTCGAAAATGAAACAAGATTTGATAACCTTAATCGTATTGATGCAAATTCAATTAGTACTTTAATTGACAGTATTATTGATGAGCTTAACTTAAGAGAGGTTGATAAATTAGCTGAAGAAAACCTAAATTATGGGTATAATCCCATATTATGCTACTTAGGTAAAGTTTTCACTATTTTTGACATTAAAGAAAATGCTGAAAAGTTTAATAGCATGAATCACGAGCTAATTAATGTCTTGGTTAATGTTGCTACAAGAAAAGCTGTAACAATGCGAAACTTATGGAGTTCTTATGAAGGTGAAGAATGTGACAAGTATTATAGAACTTGTAGTTATCTACAACACACAGTTGATTTAATACGTGAGCTTTTTCCTCGTCTTACTCAAGATACTATTAATACATTAAATCTTAATTTAGATTTACTTAGGGCTTTGATTAATAAAAATATAGTGCAAGATATGCAAGATATATTGCATTGCTTTAAGGATAGAGAACAAGTTGAGATGCTATGTAATCTTGACCTAGATTTAGTTAAAACTTTACTTGATAAGCAGATAATAAGATATAATCTCATAAATTACATAGTTAACACTAACGCCATATTTGTAGTGCGTAATGGTACACGTGGAAGAGAAAGCATATATAGAATAGATCGCAAAGGTAATAGCTTATATACAATTCTTTCTCTTAAAACCATAAAAGTTCTTGTTGATACAGAAATCATAAAAAGTTGTGATGATATTGAATCACTTTATACGACTATATCTGATATTAAAAAGGAAGTTAGTGACCTTGACATTATTGGCTGTGATTTGCTTGAAATCTTAATCAGCAAGAGGTTTATACAAAATATTAAAGATATAGGTGAGTTATTAAAAAAAGAAAATCTTATAACAAATATACAAAATAGCCCTTTCTTAACTAAAATAATATTAAATATGGAAGGCTTAATAGAGGTACTGGGTACTAGCGGTATAATAGGTCTTATAAATAATCCTAAATACATAGAAAATTCAGGATGTCTTGTAAGAAATTGCAAGTTAGCTTTAGCATTGTTGAGCAAAGGGATCATCGAAAATATAACAGTTGATTATTTGTTTGATAGTGAAAGAATAATAAATGATCTTAAATATGGTAAGTTTCTTAAGAATGTTGAATTGACTGATAAAGGAAATAATACAACAGTAACTATGGACGATGTAATTGATGGTGTATTTATAGAAAGTCAAAACGTGGAAAGGGAAAGTAGTCCAATGCCAAAATTAAAGGATCTTTCATTAATAGAATTTACTAAAACGATACCTTCTGTAGGAACAAGAAAGACTTAAAGTAAAGAGTAATACCAATTTTTGGGTAGCAACGTGAATACCTTAATGCTATCCTTAAATTTATTACTGAGCAGTTCTTGATACTGGAATTTAATAAATTTATTTATACTATAGATAATAAACTAAAATTCCTTATTTTTCTTGGAAATTAGAGACTTGAAATATGAGCATAACTATACACTCACAAGAAGATTTTGAATTTATGCGCAAAGCTGGAAAGCTCGCTGCTGAAACGCTAGATTTCATTGCACCGCATGTAAATGTAGGAGTAACAACTAATGAATTAAATGACTTATGTCATGACTTTATTATCAAAGCAGGTGCAATTCCAGCACCACTAAATTACAAGGGATATCCCAAGTCAATTTGTACTTCAAAAAACGCTGTTGTATGCCACGGTATCCCTGATGATATACCGCTTAAAGATGGAGATATTTTAAATATTGATGTCACAGTGATCTTAAATGGCTGGTATGGTGATACAAGTCGTATGTTTTGGGCTGGTAAGCCATCAATAAAAGCAAAACGCTTATGTGATGCCACATACAATGCATTAATGGAAGCAATAAAACAAGTTAAACCTGGAAATAAATTAAATGAAATAGGGCTTGCTATAGAAAAGTATATTAGTGACTTTGGATATTCTATTGTGCGTAATTATTGTGGACACGGCATAGGAAAGGTCTTTCATGCTCCACCAAATGTAGTGCACTTTTATGATAAAGATGAAGATGTGATTATAAAAGAGGGAATGTTTTTTACAATAGAGCCGATGATTAATGCTGGAAAGTGTGAAACATTGCTCAGTAAATTTGATGGCTGGACTGTAACAACGCGTGACCTTTCACTTTCCGCTCAATTTGAGCACACAATTGGAGTCACAAAGGATGGCGCTGAAATATTCACATTATCGCCTAAGAATTGGCATTTTCCACCATTCTAAAACATACACATTCTACTACATGATCAGCATTGATATTAAAATGCTCATACAGTGTTTTATAAGGTGCAGATTCTCCAAAACTTTTCATGCCAATAAATATACCGTTTAAACCTATATATTTATGCCAACCCATTTCGCTTCCAGCTTCAATTGCAACTTTAATGCTGTTATTATTCAATATTGATGCTTTATAATCATCACTCTGCTCATCAAAAAGCCTCCAGCATGGCATTGAAACAATCCTCACGCCTATACCTTTTTCCTGCAATTTTTTTCCTGCCTCAACTGCAATTTCAACTTCGGATCCTGTAGCAAATATTGTAACATCCAATTGTCCTGAGTATTCACATAAAATATATGCACCGCATTTTGATAAATTAGCAGATTGATCAACACTAAAGTGGAATTTACGTACGTAATTTAAATTTTGCCTTGAAAGCGCAAATAGTGCTGGGGATTCTTTTTTTTCTAATGTGATACTGATGCACTCTAAAGTCTCAATCGCATCTGCTGGTCTAAAAACATACAAATTTGGTATTCCGCGCAAGGAAGCCAAATGTTCCACAGGCTGATGAGTCGGCCCATCTTCACCAACACCAATTGAGTCGTGAGTCATAACATAGATCACCTGTTGTTTCATCAAAGCTGAGAGACGTATAGCAGGGCGACAATAATCGGAAAATACTAAGAAAGTTCCACCATAAGGAAGGATGCCACCATGAAGTGCCATTCCGTTCATACATGCTGCCATGGCATGCTCTCTTACACCATAGTGAACATAAGAGCCATTATAATCACTGCTATTTATTACCTGCATGTGCTTATATTTTGTGCAGTTTGATCCGGTAAGGTCAGCAGATCCACCGATAAGTTCTGGCATAGACTTTGTTAAAAGTTCCATTACTCTTCCAAAAGAAGATCTGGTTGCTTCGTTTGGCATTAACTCATGTATTTGTTTCTTTAGGTCAGCCAAAACACTATTGATATTATCTGGTAAGCGCTTATCGAGCCTTCTCTGAAGCTCTTCATCTTTTTCTCTAGATTCCAGTGTCACGCACTGGAATGACATCTTCTGTTTTGTTCTTTCAACAGTTTTTTTCCATTCATTTTTTACATCTGCTGGTACATGAAATGGTTCATAGTCCCAGTTTAATTCTTTTCTCATTTTTACTATGTCTTCCTCTGTAAAAGCACCACTATGAGCAGAGGATGTGCCAGCGCGGCTTGAAAATTTTCCGATAATGGTTTTGCAGCAGATAAGCGAAGGCTTTGTGGATTTTTGCGCTTCTTCTATTGCAAGTGATATAGCATTGAAATTGTGTCCGTCAATTTTGTTAACATTCCACCCATACGCCAGAAAGCGTTTTTCTACATCGTCAGAGCAGGAAAGGTGAGTAGCGCCATCTATAGAGATATCATTATCGTCAAAAAGGGCTATGAGTTTATTTAATTTAATGTGCCCAGCAAGTGATGCTGCTTCATGGCTTATTCCCTCCATAAGGCATCCATCACCCAGCATTACATAAGTGTAGTGATCTATTACATTATCACCAAACTGCTTTTTAAGTATTGACTCAGCAAGTGCCATACCAACAGCAGCAGCAAATCCCTGTCCGAGCGGACCTGTTGTTGCTTCAACACCTGGAGTAAGGCCAAATTCTGGGTGACCCGGAGTTTTGGAGCTGAGTTGCCTAAAGTTTTTTATCTCATCTATGCTGATATAACCTGTAAGATATAATATTGAGTATAAGAGCATTGAACCATGGCCGTTTGACAAAACAAAGCGATCTCTATTGAACCATTTAGAATCATCAGGGTTATGATTTAGATACTTAGCAAATAAAACAGTTGCAACATCTGCCATTCCAAGCGGCATACCTGGGTGCCCAGAATTTGCTTTTTGTACTGCATCAATTGATAAAAAACGGATGGCATTTGCCATGGATTCTAAAGATAAATGATTCATGTATTAATAAAGAAATTTGAAAACGCAAGTATAAGGCATTACACCAGCAAAAACAAGTTGACAGTGAATGCTAAAATACTTAATAATCTAGAGTTGAATCGTGAGAATTTTTATATGACAACCGTTATCACTAGGAAGTATAGAATTAGCCGTAGGCTTGGTATAAATTTATGGGGTAGGGCTAAAGACCCAGTAAATAAAAGGAAATACCCTCCAGGTCAGCACGGTAGCCTTGGGTTTAAGAAACTATCTGACTTTGGTAAGCAGTTTGCTGCGCATAAGAAATTTAAGTTTTACTACGCAATCTCAAGTAAGCAACTGAGGCGTACGTTTTTAGATGCTTATAACAGAAAAGGTTATACGGCTGATAATTTTATTGGTATTTTAGAATCAAGACTCAGTTCTGTTTTATACCACTCTGGTCTCGTGCCAACAATTTATGCAGCAAAGCAACTTGTATCTCATAAGCATGTTACAGTTAACGATAAAGTGGTTAATATATCAAGTTATCGAGTGAAGCCAGGTGATATAGTCAAAATAAGGGAAAGAGCGGCAAAAATTCCTATAGTAGTAGAGGCTGCAGAAAAACAAGAGCGTAAAGCTCCGGATTACTTAGAAGCAGATGCTCAGCAGCATTCAGTAAAGTATTTGAGATCCCCTCAATACTCTGAAGTTCCTTACTCAGCAGACATGGAAGTTAATTTAGTAGTAGAATTTTACTCTAGGTAAATAAAAAAAGCCCGTGTGGCGGAATCGGTAGACGCAGCGGACTTAAAATCCGTGGGTTTTGCGACCTTGGGAGTTCAAGTCTCCCCATGGGCACCAACTTAATTTTGAAATAAACGTACAGAAAAGTATGAAATGGCTTGATATAGAAGACATCGCAGAAGCACTGGAAGAAAAATTTCCTAATGAGGATATAATGAGCATCAGGTTTACTGAACTTAAAAAAAAGGTTTTGAGTTTAGAGGATTTTAACGACGATGAAAATCGCTGTAACGAAAGAATACTTGAAGCTATTCAAGCAGCTTGGATTGATGAAAGGTTGTAAAAGTAGCCACCGCGTTGCTGTGGCTTTTATTTTATAAATCAGTATATCGTCCTAGTTCATTAACTTCCGTTCTTTCTTCATTGACTGCCTCTCCCCATGATGTACTACATCTTGGCGGATATATTGCACTCCTATTAGTACTTTCTTGGGGGTTACCAAGTGCTGTGTGTTTCTGACCTGCACTTTGATTACTTGCACTAGCTAAATGATCTAATGTTATTATGTAACTTGATAGACCCACTTTGTTACTACTAGTTTGTGATATTTCGTCACCGCTAGTTTGCGATCTTTGTTCTGATAATTGAACATTATATTCACCTCTACGCCAAGGCATAGCTGACTTAAAGAGAGTAGCGATAAGATTAAATAAGTTGCTACATTTTTTAATAAATTTCATATTTTACTTCGCTAATTAATAATATAATTAAATTATAAACCATATTATTCAATGTGCAATTGAATGCGATATCTGTTATTAGCAATAATATCACGTATTAATAGAAAATAAATATTTTAATAAAACTGATTTGAATATGGTTATTTGATGAACTTTCAAAGTGTGTGATACTCAAAGAGAGCTATTAAAGTTGCTTGGATTAACGACAGATTGTGATTTGTAAAAGGTAGCCACCGCGTTACGGTGGCTTTGTTGCATAGCTAGGGAGAAAAAAGCTGGAAGTTACTGACTAAATTCATTATAAAATGGCCATTTAACCGCCAAAGGAAAAATATGCCAGTCAAAATGAAAGTCAGTAACCAAAGTGAATATAACAAATTTCTTCAAGAAAGGGGAAATATTTTTCATTACATCAACGACGCCATTGAAAATTGGCACGAAAATAGACCAAAAGTAGCAGGTGGCAATAATATTTACACCGATAAAGTTGTGATTTTAGTTCATATAATAACTTATCTATTTAGGATTGGCCTGAGGCAAACGGTAGGATTTATAAAAGGATACCTCGAGCAAATAGGAAAAAGCCTACAAGTCATCAGCTATTCACAGGCCTCAAGAAGATTTAAAAAACTGAATATTAAGATTAATGACAACAGGGTTGATAAAAATAATATGGAAAATATTGAAATTGCTATAGATAGCACTGGTATTGGCATCTATAACACTACTGCTGGCCATAACAAAAAAAATAATGAAGTGAGACAATACAGAGGGAGAGAACAAGCAAGAAAAATGCATGTAATGTTAGATATAAGCAGCAAAAAAGTTATGGATTTAAAATACACTGAACTATATTATCCTGACCACTGGGCAGCTAGTAAGCTGATGAAAAATGATTATGGTAAAATAGAAACGTTATATGCAGATGGTGCATATGACAGAGCCATGATTTATCAGCAATGCTACAAGCTTAGAATAAAAACGAAAATACCACCAAAAATTGATGCAGTAGAGCATCAGAATTTGGATTATATGGCCCAAAGAAATACTGCAGTTAGGTTAATAAGATCGTTTGATGGAGATACAATAGAGAAAATAAAGCAATGGAAAAAGGAGGTAGGATATGGAAAAAGATCCTACATAGAAGCATTCTTTTCGCGATTAAAGCAAATATTTGGGTTTAGTTTTAGGAATAAATCTGAGGTTAATCGTGAGAAGGAACTGCTACTCAAGTGCTATTTGCTGAATAAATTTACTGATATAGGTATGGCTACATTTGAAATGGTTGCATGAATTTTTGTAGCTTGCCTACTGTATAATGTGCTATGCAACAAAGCCATTCTGCTCCTGGAAATGCATCGTAAAATATTAACGACAATCTTTCCTTAAGAGCTTTTGGCATTTCCGAGTCGTTTAACGATTTAAACTGACCTAAAAATTCACACCACTCTTGCCTCATTTCTTGAGCTTTGTCAGTTTTATATGCACCAGAACCATTATTGCCAAAGACAGAATGGAGCAAGCAATTTCCATCTCCCACAGTGTTAAGTGTTGTAACTACTTGATTGCCAAAAACCTTACTCCAATCGTACTCTAACCCTAATCTTCTACTTTCTGCTTCTGCTCTATTCACTATTTCTTTTTCAGAAACATCTTGTCTGCCATCAAACAACCGACTTAAAGTCTTGAAGATTTTCATCAAAATAGTTTTTAATTTAAAATCCCCTTCACCATTAATTGTTTTCGCTTTGATTTTTTGTAAGTTTTTCAGATCCATAACATTTACCTTGTATATATAAGCTACTTATCATTGTTTAATAAGAGTATTAACTAATAGTTAATTAATTAAGTATAGCAAAAATTTTTAAATTATGCAAATTCTATAAAATATTAGTATTTTTGCAAGACGCCCTATAAAATATATAGGGCTAAAATCTAGAGCAATTGACTAGGTATTTTTGATGTAGAACTTGGCTCTTTCATAACACTCTTTGGTTTTAATATGTGTTGCTTTACCAAATCAATACACTGCCTTATAACGTCAACAATTCCCTTATTGGGGTTTTTTACTAATAACCCATCAAGTATATTTTGAACTTCTTCTCTTATAGGATCATCTTTTTTCCTCCCACAATGCTCCAAAATCTCATCCACCTGAAGCTCTTTTGCTAATAAACAATCGTCTTTTTCTTGTATCCTTCTTGCAACCAAATGATCGTTTTGTTCTTGTATTTGCTCTTTTTGTAGCTGTTCTATTAAATCTCTATTTTTATCAAGTAGTGGTTCAAAATGACTCATACCATCATTTATTATATGTATGGTATTTTGATCATTATAGTCTAGGTTATCTAGCGATAAGCTACCTGAAAAGCTAATAAGATTATGGATTGTGGTTTCTCCAAAATCTTCCATTCTGTTTAATAATTCAGATGCTTCTTGTGATATTTCAGGATCATATCCTTGAGAAATAATTTCGTTTAATCTTTCAACAAGTTCTTCTTTAGAATCAGATTGGTTTCCAGTATAGGAGTGGTTTATTGCTGACAGAACCACCTCACTCAAGTTATTTGTACCACTCGGCAATTCTCCATTTATTTCTTTTTGTGCTTCTACAAGCAAATGCATATAGCAGGATTGCTCCTCAATGAGATGCAATTTTACTTTATATTTTTGGCAAAGTACTCTACCTTCAACTTCAGGATCACCCCATTCATTATTATTCAGAATAGATGCTATATAAGAATCCACATCGTGACACAGAGGTTGACCATGCTGATTGGGCTTATTGAAAATAGCTGGTGCAAACCATTTTGGCGGATTCATTTGTGCAAATTCTTGGCAATCTTTCCGCAACTGCTCTACAGTCACTTTTATTCCCTTCTGCTTCTCTAGACCTTGCCCAAATGAATCAAAAAAACAACTTCCATCGCCAGGTGAAGTGCCCTTATAAAAATAATTAGGATAAGTATTATTGTTCTCAGTCATAAATTTTGCCTCACAATATAAAGTTACATACTATTGTTGCAATAAACATATTTAGAAATAGTTAATAAGTTAAATATAGTATATGCAACTAAACATAGCAAAAACTTTTAAATTATGTAATAGTTGTAGCTTTACATAGCAAATATGAGTTTTAACTGTGGTATAGTTGGGTTGCCAAATATCGGAAAATCAACTTTATTTAACGCGCTTACAGAGTCAAGTGCTGCTGAAGCTGCAAACTACCCTTTCTGCACAATAGAGCCAAATGTGGGTAAAGTGGCAATAAAAGACTCACGCTTAAAGCAGATTGCGGCAATTGCTGGATCAGAGAAGTCAATCTACAATCAACTAGAAATTGTTGATATTGCAGGTCTTGTGAAAGGTGCAAGTAAAGGAGAAGGCCTTGGTAATAAATTTTTGAGCCACATTAGAGAAGTTGACGCTATTGTTCACTTGCTTCGGTGTTTTGTTGATGATGATATCACTCATGTGCACAATCAAATAAATCCAATCTCAGATGCTGAAGTGGTTGAAATGGAGTTAATTATAGCTGATATTGATAGCATAGAAAAAAGGCTTCCTCAGATGGAAAAAAAAGCAAAGCAAGGCGATAAAGAGCTAAAGAAGCAGCTTGATTTGATGCAAGAGGTGCTGACTGTGCTAAAATCTGGTAAACCTGCAAGAAGCTTAAAAAACGTGGACACAGAAGAAATGAAATTGCTTCAACTGCTAACAACAAAGCCTGTGATGTACGTCTGCAATGTTGATGATACGAATGTTATAACTGGCAATGAGCTATCTAAAAAAGTAAAAAAAATGGCAGAGGAAAATCAAAGCAAATTTTATTGTATTTCAGCAAAGCTCGAGGAGGATATTGCAAATCTCGAGAATGAAGAGGAAAAACAGAGTTTTTTATCAGAATTTGGCTTGCAAGAGTCAGGACTTGAGGGAGTAGCGCGTATTATGTATGAAGTGCTAAACATGATAACTTTTTTTACTGTAGGTCCAAAAGAAGCGCGCGCATGGCCAGTGAAAATAGGATCAACAGCTGACAAAGCAGCAGGTGTTATTCACACTGACTTTGAAAAAGGCTTTATAAAAGCAGAAACTATCGGTTTTGCAGACTATATAAAATATGGAAGTGAAGCAGCTTGCAAGGATGCAGGCAAAATGAGATTTGAAGGCAGAGAATACGTCGTTAAGGATGGAGACATAATGCACTTTAGGTTTAATGTGTAGCTAATATTTTAAGATAAGCTTGATTTTTTCACTAAAATATGTAATAATTATACTATATATTTTAAATAGGAGAAAAATATATGAATGAAAACAAGCTAAAACAAATATTAAAAAAATTAGATAAACTTTCAAATTTAAGTGGTTCCAATGTAATTGATAATCTAAAACAGATATTACAAAAAGAAGATCCTAAAACATATGCTATATGGGAAGAAGCGAAGTTTGATAAAAACTTCAATTTTCCTAAAGATTTTGGCTTCTTAGAAGGCTCTAGGAAGGAAGAATTTTTCAGCCTCTTACAGGTAGCTGCTTCTAGTGGCTATACTAATACCATGAAAGCTTTAATAGACGCAGGAGCAGACATTGTAAAGGTAGGAGCAAGTCTAGAAAATTTACGAGCGTTTGCAGCAAATACCTTATTCAGAAATCAGCATAAAGAATACTACACTCAGCAAATGAGTAAGAACGTAATCAAAAGACAGAATTTGTCTGGTGATACTCTTTTACACTTTGCTGCTCAAAGTGGTAATACAGAAACAGTAGAATTTCTACTAAAAGAAGTGGCAGAAGTTGATGTAAAAAATGGTATAGGAGATACACCTTTAATTATTGCTATTGAAAATGGTCATAGAAATATAGTGCAACTTCTACGAAGAAATCAAGCAGATATTCATATACAAAATGATGATGGTCAGAGCCTATTACATTTGGCTGCCAAAGGGAATAATATTGTTGCAGCACAAATTCTACTAGAAGAAGGGTTAGATTCTTATGCACAAGATAACAGTGGTGCAACGCCTTTAGATTTAGCTAAAAAACGTGCTCAAAATAGTTGGTTGGATGGTATGACGGTGTGTTTAGAAACTTATATACCAAATAAGTTATTCTGGGCTGTTTTAACAAGAAATTCCAAAACTGCTAATAAAATTTTAAATGACTGTAAAGAGAATGGAAATACTGCTAAAATTCTTGGCAATTTAGTACTTAGACCAACAGAAGCAGCCAAAAAAGAAAATAAAGATATAATTAAGAGTATTCAGCAAGCTCAAGCATTCGGATTTGGCTTTGCTACCATTATGGTGACATTATTTCTCATTGCTGTGACAGCAGCAGTAGTATTTACTTCTCCAGCTTGTACTGTTACAGGAATAGTTACTGCTGGAGTTATAGGTGGTTTAGGATTAATTGGTTTTGGTCTTGCAGTCTATCATGGATGTAAGGAAATTCCTTCTGAGCTTAGTGAACCTATATCTACAGAAGCAAAACCAGCATTAGTGGAAGTATAATATATAGCAAGTAGCCTAATTTTTGGGCTACTTATTTTCATGTAGGAGATGGATATATGCCATATAACCGAGAAGAAACAAAAAAACTATTTGATAGCATTGATAGTGCTAGCGAAAACTCAAAACAAGCCTTAGAAGATTTTAAACAAGCCTTGCAATTCGCAGATGTTAATGAGTTTGACATGGATGGTAATACACCTTTGATCTGTGTTGTTAATGCAATTGGTTATGTGCGTGCTAGCAATGAATATAATATTAGCACTGGCAATACTTTCGATGATAAGCCATTATCATCGTTAAAAGAAATGCTTACACTACTCACGCAACATAAAGATATTGATATAAATACCCAAAACAAAGAACAGTTTTGCATAAGACAGCCAAAAATTGGTGGAAAGGGAGGTTCTATATTTTTACATAATGGTAAAGAAATAATAGCAGAATATAAAACTCTTAAAAATCATGGTAAACTTGAGTGGCATTACACATATTTTGATTATAATAGCGGAGAAGAGGTGATTTTTGAGGACGAACTTCCAAAAAATAAATTACGCTTTTCACCTTTCTATGATGGAGTGTATGAAGAAGAAAGAATTTTTGATTCAGAAGGTAATCCCGTATATATAGGCAACACAGCCTTACACATTGCTTTCATGTTAGGCGATGAAGATGCGATATCAATTTTATATACAAAGCCAGATATAAAAGACGACATAAAAAACCTTGAAGAAGCTACACCTAAAAACATCATTCCAAATAAAATAAAAAAGTTAAAGGACAAAATCCAAAGAAATC
This sequence comes from Wolbachia endosymbiont of Folsomia candida, assembly GCF_001931755.2. Lineage (NCBI taxonomy): Bacteria > Pseudomonadati > Pseudomonadota > Alphaproteobacteria > Rickettsiales > Anaplasmataceae > Wolbachia > Wolbachia endosymbiont of Folsomia candida. The sequence continues at coordinate 959,491 of NZ_CP015510.2, read as the reverse complement.
TTCAACGCATGGATAAAAGTGAAAAATCTGACCTAGAAAAAACAATTAAAGATTTAGAGGAAAAAAAATTGCGAATAGAATCACAGATAACATCGATAAGAGCAGATAGAAAATCAAGTAGTGATGCAACTGTTAATGATGAAGAACAAAACCAAAATCATAAACTAAGCACAGGTTCTAGTAGTCAAGAAACTCAAGCGGAAAATAAGCATGGATATTTGATTAAAACTGGCAATAAGATTAAAAATTCAAGCCAAACAAAAAATAACACAATTAATCCAAAATATACAGCTATTGGGATGGGTATTGTTAGTATGTCATTTCTAGCAGTTGGTATTTCTACTGGAGCATTAGTAAATCCTTGGTTTCTTATAATTGCTGGAATTGGAGCACTTGTAGGTGGGTTTGCAGTCTATCATGGACTTAAGGAAATTCCTTCTGAGCTTAGTGAACCTACATCTGCAGAAGCAAAACCAGCATTAGTGAAAGTATAATATATACAAGTAACCTAATTTTAGGCTACTTATTTTCATGCGCGCTACTTAAATGGTAGATTTCAAAATAAGGCAATTTATAAAAAATATAAAGAAAAAGATATCTCTTTCAACCGAAAAAAAGAAAATAAAGTAATTCAGTTGTATCATATAATTATGTTATTTTTAATATTTATATGTGTATATATGCATATAAATATTTAGAGGGTAAAATAATGAAAAAATTACTTGCTTTAGCTGTATTATCTACTGTTTCTTTTGCAGCACCATGTTTTGGAGTTGATTTTATTAGAGACAAAATCTACACTTCCTCATTATATAGCGCTGGCAATGTTAGTTATGCTATAGGTTATCACTACACAGACAGCATAAAGATTTCAGTTGAGCCTATGCTTTCAGCTGAAGATTTAATTGAACAAAAACTGCAAGGAGGAATTTTAGTAAATTTACATTATCGTTATGAGTTTACAAACACAGATATCACTCCATATATTAGTGCTGGTATAGGTTCTAATATAGGTCGAAATGCTAGTGGTGGTCTAGAATATGGTTTCTCATATAAAATAAGTTCTGGTATTAACCTTCCACTCTCTTCAAGAACAAATGTTTTTGCTGGCTACAGTCTGTTGAAAGAATTAAGAGAACATGACCATGGGCTAGAGTTTGGGATAAGTTTTAATTTGTAAGGCCATTATATATGGGAGGAATGGCCGGTTTCGGCTCAGCAGTTTCTTTTGCATCGTTAGCTAATTTGGGATTAGCAGCGTACTTATATATAGCTGGAGGTGGATTTGGAATGCTTGCACCTGTGATTGGTAGCTTAGCGGTTGCAGGACTAGTGCTTGGAATATTTGCAGCAGTTCACTTTACCAAAGCATTAAATAAAGACAATAGAGAAGTATGCACCGAAAATCTCGTCAAAACAACTCAGTTTTATCCTGCAATTATATTATTTTTAACGTTTAATGTGTATACATGCATATATCAATATTTAGAGGGTAAAATAATGAAAAAATTACTTGCTTTAGCTATATTATCTACCTTCTCTTTGGCCAAGCCATGTCTTTGGCCAAGCCATGTTTTGGAGTTGATTTTACTGAAGATAAAATCTTCTATACGGCTACAACGTACGGCAGCAACAGCCTTGTAGGTTGCGCTTATGCTGTTGGTTATCACTATACAAACAACACTAAAATTTCAATTGGGCCTATAGTTTCATTTTCACTTTCGGATTTAGCAAAACATGGAGAAACGAAAATGGGAATTTTGGCAGGTTTAGATTACAATCATAAGATTGATGGTACGAGTATTGCTCCATATATTACTGCTAAGATTGGCGTATTATCCTAAGATTTTTCTGGTTATAATTTTGCATACCGGGCAAGTTCTGGTGCTAGGTTTCCACTTTCTTCAAAAACAAATCTTTCTGTTGGCTATTACCTAGAGAAAGGGCTATCAAAGCTTGGTTATCTTTATGGGCCGGAATTGCTAATAGATTTTGACTTTTAAAACTTCAACTGAATAGAAGCAAATTGCACTTTTTTAAAATTAAAGCTTGAATTTTTGCTAGATAATTAATAAATTATATATATAGAGTTTTTAATTATGTTGTTATGTTGACTCCAATGGCAAGCTTATGTGTTGATAGCGGCACTAATCTCATGCAATACATTGCTAAAGTGCAAAAATTTCCTATATTATCTCATGAGGAAGAAATACGATTAGCAAAAAATTGGCACCAGTATAAGGATGTTTCTTCTGCTCATAAACTAATTACTAGCCATTTGAATTTGGTGGTAAAAATTGCAATGAAGTTTAAAAATTATGGTTTGTTGCTCATGGACATGATCATGGAAGGAAATATGGGCCTGATGCATGCGGTAAAGAAGTTTAATCCTGATTTAGGATTTCGTTTTTCAACTTATGCGGTGTGGTGGATTAAGGCTTCAATAAAGGACTTTGTATTGAAATCATGGTCATTCGTAAAAATAGGCACAACACAAGCACAAAGGAGATTATTTTTTAGTTTACGTAAAATAAAAAAAAGAATTTTACAATATACAGATAGAGAAGCTTTAAGTAATGAAGAAATAAAAGCTATATCTGAAGAACTTTCTGTATCTGAAAGTGACGTTGTGCATATGAGCTACCGTTTGGCTTCTAAGGATAAGTCACTAAACGACTGTGTAAAAATAGGTGATGACTCTGGAAAAGAATTGCAGGATATGATCGCATGTAATTCAGTAAGCCAAGAAATAGTTTGCCAAGATTATGAGGAAAAGGAGCTAAAAGAAACGATTTTAAATAATGCATTGGCAAATTTGAACGATAGGGCAAGAGATATCTTTATTAGTAGATATTTGTCTGAAAATCCCCAAACTTTGGATGAGCTTAGTAAAAAATATTCTGTTTCAAGGGAAAGGATAAGACAGCTAGCTGAGCAGGCAATGGGAAAGGTGAAACAATATATACAGTCTGAAAGTTTAAAATTTGGTTTGCATGCGTAATTTTTTTCTATTTTTAATATTTTTTTCAATAAGTACTTTTGCATCTGTTGACGATGTACAGTTAAAGGAAAAATATAAAGATTGGCTTGTATATACTGCAGTGGAAGATGGGGAAAAGGTATGTTACATTGTGTCTTACCCTAAACAGAAGAGCGAGCATTATACAACAAATCGCAAACCTTATGTAATGGTTAGTTATGTTGATAAAAAAGCAGATGAGGTGAGCGTCACATCTGGTTTTCAGTATGACAAGGAGTCTGTGGACCTCAGCATTGATAAAAGGATCAAATATACATTGCCAATAATACAGGGAAATTTTGCATGGGCAGATAATGTAAAAACAGACCAAGATCTAATTTTAAAAATGAAGCAAGGGTTATCAATGGTGGTTAATGGAAAAATAAAAGCAGCAACTATTGACGATACTTATTCTCTGCTTGGTTTTCAAAAAGCATATCAAAAAATGCATGATTTGTGTCATAAAAACTAGAATAGTTTAGTTATATAAACCTTGCTGCTTATTACTGGCTCCAATACACTCAACTTTATTTTCTTTCATCTCTTTATAACTTGGCCATGTGCTATTTACCACATGTATTAAAGTACCTGCTGCTACACAAGCAGCTAAAAAGCCAAGAACTATATTACCTGGTAAAGGTATAAAAATAGTAGCAGTTGCTAATGATAATGTGAAAATAACTCCAATACAACCTATCACTAATTGAATAAAAAAATCTTTGTTATTTTCTTTATATTTAACTCCTGCATTTGGTGGAACAAATTGTTCACTAATAAAACTATCAGCTACTGGTTTTTGCGATTTCATGAATCTTTTATTTGCTTTGGTACTTACTTCTGTATGCTCTGATGGTTCTAATATTGCAGGTTTGCTATCGTTATCGCCTGGTATAGTAATTAATAAATTAGCATCTGTTTTCTTTGCTGGAGTTACTACAGATTCGACAGTAGGGTTTATTGCATCGCTCACGCCTATTGGTGTCACAGGTTTACTACCTGTGCTTCCATTGCTACTGATGGGTTCTATGCTGTTTCCTTCTACATTAGGTGCATCTTTTAATGCTGATTCAAGTAGTGTTATTACTGCTTGACGATGAGTTGCTTCTTCATGTGCAAATAAAATGGACTTAACAAGTAACAATACTTCACGCATAACCTCATTATTCACTGCCTTATTTTCTATAAATACTTTCAGAAGATCTGTATGACCTTTCAAAGAGGCATCTATAACAAGAGAAATCGGCGATTCAAAAGTTTCATCCTTTTTGCCTTTATAACAGATATTAATGTCTGCACCATTATTTAACAGTAGCTTTATAATCGTTAATACGTTTTTTTTATTGTTAGGTTCATTATTAAATTTATAAGATTTATAAATGGCAAGGTGTAAAAGGGTAAAACATTCCAAAGTTGTAGAATTGACATCAATACCATTATTCTTTAGTTCCTTACCAAACTCCTCAGCGGTTACATCAGGGTTCTGAGCTACAATCTCTTCTATTTTTTTATATGCATTGATTAAATCGCTGTAAGTTTTTGCCATATAGAATACCCAAATAGTGTTACTATCATTATTGATTATATTAACTTTTTCAAAATTAATCAAGATATATTGCAGTTTTGGATGATAAGGTATATATTGAGTTCTTTATCCATGACCCTTAAATGATAGAAGATTTAGCTTACAAATTGGTAAAAGTGACCGAATCTGCAGCGCTTGCTGCATATAAATTGGCAGGCCTTGGTGACGAAAAAAAGGCTGACCAAGTTGCAGTTGATGCAATGCGAACTATTCTAAATTCCATGGAAATAAATGGTACGATTGTTATAGGTGAAGGTGAGCGAGATTCTGCACCGATGTTATATATTGGAGAAAAGGTTGGCACTGAAAGTGGTCCTGAAATCGATATTGCTGTTGATCCACTTGAAGGTACTACGCTTTGTGCCCACTATAAGCAAGGCGCGATGTCAGTTCTTGCTGCAACAAAAAAAGGTAATTTTTTGCATGCACCTGATGTTTATATGGAAAAAATAGCAGTAGGAAAAGATCTTCCTGAAGGTGTGGTCTCACTCAAAAATAACATTGAAAAGAATTTAAATAACCTAGCTGCAGCCAAGAAGTGTAAAGTAAGTGACCTTACAGTAACGATACTAAAACGCGAAAGACACAATGAATTAATATTGAAAATCAGGGAGTTAGGAGCAAAAATTAAACTAATAGATGATGGTGATGTTGCTGCTGTGGTTTCATTAATAAATGGCACTCACGATATGTACATAGGAATAGGAGGGGCACCAGAGGGGGTGCTTGCAGCCGCGGCACTGAGTTCAATAGGCGGACAGATGGAAGGGAAATTAATATTTGACACTGATCAGTCAAAAGAAAGAGCAAAAAATTTAGGTATTGCGGATACAGAAAAAATCTACACCGTAAAGGATATGGCAAAAGGTGAATCAGTCTTTGTTGCAACTGGAGTAACAAGTGGAGAACTTGTGGATGGTGTCAAATATGATCAAAACAAACATCTTACGATTAGCTCATTAATAATATTACCCAATAAAACGGTAAAAATGCAGGTAGTTATCTGATTCATTCAAGGAACCAAAAATGGTGTCATTCCAGTGCGTGATACTGGAATCTAGTTTTCTTACTTAACAATTTCATCATATAAACCTTTCCTATCTTGGTTTTCTTGTTCAATCAAATCAATTTTCCAAATTCGCTTAACTAAATTTGATGTCATACCTACATCCATTACGCTCACTTGCAGTTATATAAACATAATAGTTTTTTATATGTAGTTAATAAATTAACTGGATTCCAGTGTCACGCACACAAGTGTACGAACGTTTGTTATGGAAAGTGAAAAAGGTAATAATCGTAGACTTTTTCTGGGTTTCCACCACAATATTCAATGACAGGTTTTAGGATTTCAAGCCTGAGTTCATTCATAAAAGCTCTCCTTGCAAACTTATAACTCTTGATTTCGCTGCGTTTTCTGTATTCTGTTAATAAAACCGAAGCAATAAGAATCATGTATAGTGTGACCAAAATTGTGTTTTTGCTATGTCCAAGAAAATGCTTCGTGTTGAGCTCCTGCTTGATAAATTTGAAGAAAACTTCTATTGACCAGCGCCTTTTGTAAAGAGCGCAGACTTCTTCAGCAGACATTTCATAAATATTAGTCAAAAATGTGAGAACTTCGCCATTCTGTCGATTTTGCGCTTTAATTAGCCTGATTTCAAACGACAAAAATCTTGAACCTTTTTGCCCCAGCCTGACTACTACATCTTCCATTAGCTCAAGCGTTCCAGTCTGCATGCCTGCAACTTTTCCGTGGATACGCACAATTTGATAACGAATATTATCGTTGCCACGTGTGATAAAATGTATGCCTTTATCTATAAACTCCTCGAAAGTTGCACGTTTTTGCAGTCCTCGATCAAATATGCAAATCGACTCTTGACCGTGATTTAAAATCATTTCCCGGAACGATGTGCTGTCAGAGGAGCCCTTGGCTTGAGTATACAAGTTCAGCAACTTTGCAAACCTGCCGTCAGTGGCAACGGTGCACTTTACCATATTCTTTGCACCACCACGCCATGGTATTGCAGATTGCAGTAATTTGCTCGATAACTGCAGGGTTGTGGAATCTATAATTAATAGCTTTTCTTGGTCTTTTTGGTTACAAAAACTTTGTAAAACGAACGAAAAAATTCTTTCGAAGTACTTAATTGGTATCGTTTTTAAGCGGCTTGCCACCGATGAATGGCGCGTATTCAGGCAAAACATCCGACGATAATTTTCCTCGATAGTCCGCAAGCTCAGCTCGTTTTTCTCCAATATGCTGTACAGCAGTAAATTAAATATATTTTCTCCCGTAAGTTTGCCCACTTTGTAATCAACGCCAACCGCTTTGCCTATTTCATCTAACACTGCTTTCGGCAATTTTGATATTATTTCTTTGTAATAAAACACACTTCACACCCTAATTTTTTTCCTATCTTATCGCTAAATTAGACGTTCGTACAGTTGTGTGTCACACACTGGAATGACACCAAAGGTTGATGCTTTTAGTTTGCTTTCTCGCTAAATTAGACGTTCGTACAGTTGTGTGTCGGAGCACAGGGATGACACCTTTGATTGAAACTTAACACGCATCCTATCGCTTTACGGGATGTTCGTACAATTGTGTGCCAGCTACTCAAGTGCAATCGAACCAAGATGCTAACACTAGCCATGATTTTAAGATGATTGTTTAGTTATCAAGTTATGCTTTAAAAGCCTCCTATAAATTCTTCCTAAAATACATATAATATCCTTAGTATATTTCTTTGTATTTCAATGCTAAAAATGAAATATTTAATGATTTTGGTTGACATTTAACGCAGTACATAATATTATTGAAATATTAATATTCTATTAAAGGTTATTGTATGACAGCACACACAGGACAAAACATTCATGTAAAAAAAATGACTAATCTAGTTGGTAAGCCAGTTGGCGAGCCAATCACTGATCCAGTTATTGCAGAGGAAACTAAAGCAATTGATAGAAAAAAGCTTGAGGAATCTATTAAACAAAACACAAAGTTATTAAAGCATACTGTTAATATACTTAATATAATACAAAAAGGCAGAAACGATAATATTAATAATCTTGCAAAAGAAATTAGAACAAAGATCCGTGAAGGAATAAATGAGGAAAAAATAAAATGTGAATCAAATGGTGTAACATTTGAGATAACAAAACAATCTAATAACGATGAATATGATATTGAATTTTTGAATACTGATAATTGTAGTGATAAAGAAGTAAAGTCACTCCAAGGACTAAAATTAACTGTACAAAAAAAAGACAAAGCATATAAATTTGGAGCAAGATTTGGAGAAGGAAAAAAAGAATTTCGCATAGGAGGGCTGAACGAAAAGCTACCACGTCCATCACAAGTAAGTGCTTTGGAATATCTCATGAGGCCTTTGGTATTGATTGCAACAGCAACGGGATCTGGAAAAACAATCACAAAGCTAATGTTTGCTCTTGCAGCAAGGTTATCTGGGATGAAGGTTGTGTCGGTTGATTCTCGTGGTGATTTGGTACCCCAAGAATATAATGATCAGCAAGGAGCGTTTTCATCTAGTAGTACTAGTCACATTTCTCGTAAGAATCAGCACGAAGATAATAAAGATCATCACATATTGAGTCTTGATAGATTCTTTGCTGCTTCAAACAAAATATTAAATCTCGATACACTTTCTGAGTTGCTAAAAAAGCATAATGCTGAAAATGAAGAGTTCAAAGTGGACCTAAAGAAAAAGAAAATAATAATCGGAAAAAATATTGAAATTTATCAAGATCATTACAAAGTTAATGGCACAGAATTTAAAGGAAGCATTTTTGATCAGCAGAATTTGCTTGTGATGTTGGATGAAGTACAAGACATGGTAAATCAAGGTCATGCATACTCTGTTGAAATTGACTTGCTTTTGCTACTTGCAAGTTGGAAAAAAATAAATTTAGTAGTAACAACAGCAACGCCTACTAAGAAGGTATTAGATTTTATTAAAGAAGAAAAGAAAAATGACAATGCATACATTGAAGCACAATCACTAAAAGAAAAAATAGCTTTAGGAATTGGTGCAACAACTCGTATTGCAGTTCGTAAAAATCTTCAACCTAAACAATCCATAGAAGATTATGTGAAATATCGCAATAGTGAAATATTAGAAAGGTTTGAAGGTGAAGATTACTATTATGATCATAACGCAGATAGTGAAGCTGATATAGGGGAACAAATAAGAAAGCACATTACGTGGAATTTACAAAGTTTGCGTAATAGGATGACGCTTGTATGCAGTGATTGCGATGAGTCCACAAAATTGCTTAAAGAGAGAATAGCAAGTCCAGAGCAGCAGATTAGAACCTTGTATAATGAAAAAAGTAATAGTTTTAATGAAAAAATTCACAACAGATGCGATTTTTACCTACCATCTAACTGTGGTAATTTGAGAGAGAGTATTAGAGACAAACTTATTGATACATTTGGAGAAGGTCAAGAAACCGCAATAAATGAAACTCTTAAGGAATTTGATCTGACGAGCGGTATAGCTGATGATCCTATACTTACTGTTACGCATGGTTTAATTAATAACTTCATATCTTGTGTAACTGGAGTGCCACTTTATCAACTGAATAAAGAAAGATTTTCAGGTCATGAAACACTTCAGGAAGATGGATCAATTAAAACTGTATCACTTTTAAGTCACTTTAAAGAGGCTTTTGCAAAGACTGGGACTGGTGGAATAGCCGAATACATTACCTCGGTACTAAAGATTGAAGATCATGACGCAGATAATAACCTTCGTAAGGGAATGGAGATAGTGGGTTGTCTTTTTGAAAAATATAAAAATGATCCAAAAAAGTTAGACATGTTAGTTGCTAATAACAACTTAAGTAGGGAAATTCATGAAATGATACCGCCTAACTTTAGTGATCTAGATGAGAATATTGTTTTTGAGATTTTTAATCAAGGTCGGGATCATCGTGTTTTTAAGTATCTAGAAAGTAATTATGGACTGAAATATTCTCAAGAAATACAGGATGAATTCACTACACTCTACACAGCATGGAAAGACGCAAATGAAATTGCGGGAAAATATAAACGTGAAAATGTCGATCCAGCGGATGCAAAATTGAAACGTGCATCAACAGCAGAGTTCAATAGCCTTTGGGATCAATTTTATTCACACAAGCAAAAGCATCAGAGGTTAGAAGATGAGGCAGATAGCAAGAAAAGAGCATTAGCTGAAAAGTTCAATGAAGTAGTAGCTGTTTTTCAGAATGATGATGAAAAATATCCATTACGCAAACTAAGACCAATATGCATTGAGCTTGCATCTGATTCTATAGAGGAATGCCTTAGTGATGAACTTTCACAAGCAAGTGTTCGTGGCGCCTTCTTCAAGGGTGAAACCTCAGGGTTTGATAACAAAAATCTATATAATGTTTTTGTTATAGAGACAACAAAAGACGATCCAAAACGTAGGCAGCAGGGTGTTGGTAGAACTGGACGTGAAAACGGGCCAATTATATCATCATCTTTCGTTAGCTCTTCTAAAATTAGCAACCCTGATAAGACGAAAGATCAGCTTGAAAATGGTAGCCCTATTGAGATGGGTGAAACAGAAAAAGGTAAAATTGATCTACAAGAATTTGCTAAGAGAATGACTGAGAAGGTGGAGGAGATTATTAGTGCACATCACAGCGAAGGAGAAAGTGAAATTGCAGATAGAGTTATTGAATTTATTTGTTCTACATACCGTGAGTTACATAAGAATGAAGAATATAAAAATGGTAAAACACACAAAGCTTTGATTCAAACTTTGCAAAACGTTACTTCCGCGCTAAAGAAAGAGTGCAAGAAGAACCACATAATAGTAGGGGATAGCGTACTAATGTTTAACATCAGAGGTATTGAGTCAAAGATAACTAATGTTCTGGACGAATTAATGATTCTCTCTGGTGAACTTGAGCCTTATGAGAAAAACAGAGATAAAATTAACGAAAAGCTTAAAATTGAGAGCAATTTTCTTAAACGCTTAGCCATAGAACTGTTTACTTTAGTGGTGCACTTGTGGAATTGGAGACTTAATCCTACAGAACAAGAAATTTCTAAAGCCTTGGAAAAAAAAGATGAACTTACTTTCATAGAGAGAGTGATTCTTAGAAAGGCAAGAACAAAAGTTGAAAAGGAAATGGCACCTTTAAAGAAAGAAGAAAACAAACTGAAGGCTGAAGAGAAAAGCTTAATTAAGAAGAAAAAAGAATTTCAAAACGAGTACAACGAAAAAAACAGATGCGTCGGAGTAGTAGAAAGAAAAAATGGAGAGCAAAAAGAAATCACTGAGAGTGAAAAGAATAGCGTCATAAAAAGGCAATTGAGTGGCATTGAAGAAGAGTTAAATGAGACAAACAGGTCTTTGAATGAATTCAATAAAAAACATGGCAAAGATTTGGGAGCATTTGAAACTCAAGATTTGAAAGGCAAAATTGGTAACCTGGGATTAATTATAAATGGACTAAAAAGTGGATTAGAAAAAGTTGTTGAGACAGAAGATAAGCTAACAGGTCTTGCTCAAATGCTACATAATGTGCAAGAAATCCTACAAGGTAATAGAGATAATATTGAGGTGGGCTCTTTAATAAATTATGATCCTGATAGTAGAAAAAAAATTGAATCCTTACAAGAAACAACAAAGAAGATAGAAGGTATTATTTCTGAACAATATAAAGATTTTTTCAACAAAGAGGATAGTAGCAGAATCAAAAGACACGTAGCTAAATTATATTCTTTATGCGAAAAGTGCATAGACTCACATAAATACAGCGAAAACGATAATATACAGAAAGAAGCAAAAGAACTTGAAGAAGCACTTGAAGAAATTACTAGGCATATAAAAATGATGCCAAAAGAGAAAGATATTCAAAAAAGTGTGAAAGAATCTCAGGAAAGTATAGAAAATTACAAAAATCAAACTCAAATTGAAGTATTGTTTAATTTGATATATAAAGGTATTGCTGATTACAATAATAGTGAAGTACAGACAACATACGCTGATGTAAAGAGACTTCTTTCACACATAAATCAATTTACAGAAGAAAAGACAAAGCTTGAAAAATTACAAGGAGAGCAAGCAAGGTTGGTAAAAAGAATAGAAGACCTAGGTAAAGAAGAGCGAGCATGGAAAGATTCTGATAGTGATAAGCAAATAGACGTATCTAAGAGGATTTCAGTATATAAAAGTATTACTAAGAATTACGACCTAAAATGCTTTATGTGGTTATTTCAGGTATTTCCAGGGTTTGTTGAGAAGGTAAAAAATCTTGAAGATTATAATAGTTACATCTCCAGTACAGAATTTCTAGAGTTATTCACTAATATAGTGGTACCGCTGATGGATAAGGAAGGGTCAGAACATCTAAGGTTAAAAATGCTATTTGATGTGATGGAACCTGGTAGTAATAATTCAGAAGAAAAAGTAAAGAGAATCACTAAATTTCATGAAAATTTAGTGAATAGAAATTTTGATGAAATAGAACCAGATGATGTTACTGAGGCTTTGGAACATATGGAAGGTATGTTCAAGTATATTATGTCAGCAAAATTTAACCATTATACTAATGGTTTAAAGAAAGATTGTGAATTAATAAAGAATATCACTTTTGGTAAACTCGATCTAGCCAAGGTTATTGGAGAGAGGTTAGGTGGTAACTCAGATAGCAATGAAGTTGATCCTGTTACACTACTTCAGCAGCTATTTGTAAAGACTTTAAATGATAAAAACATTGATATAACAGAGGCTCTGTTTGCTACTCAGGGCATTCGTACTAACGATATTGATAGCGGAACAACCGTATTTTCTTCAATTAAGTTCGCTGCAACAGCTTTCCCTTTTATATTAGGTAAGTTCGCTGGAGGAGGTGAAGGTTTTCTCGATCGAATTATCACAACGTTTACAGACACCAGTCCACAGAGGGCACAAAAAGCAATTGAACATTTTGGTGAGCCAAAAGATCAGGATCAGATGACAAAATATGTTTGTGAAATGTTAACAATATTCCTTAAAGAATTAAGAGGATGTGGTGATAAAATTACTTGGAGTGACAACCCAACAATAGAGGAAGTATATGCTCAAGTATTGCAAGAATTTGGAAAAGGAGCAAGATTAGAATCTAAAAAAGAAGATCTTCCTGCTACTGCATTTACGCATCCGAAACCAAGTCTTGTAAACAGCATAGAGATACTGGCATGTGCGGGGTAATTCTTTATCCCGCTGCTTGTTAGCGGGATCTACTACGAGATACCGCGAATAAATCCACAACTCTACGAACATTCCAACTTTAAGGCAAAAGTGTAAAAAATGGTGTCATTCCAGTGCTTTTGACACTGGAATGGCTTTGTTGCATCGCTCAAAAACACTACACGCCTTTGTCATTCTAGCGCGTGACGCTAGAATCTGTTTATATATTTTCAATGCCAACAACGTGTTATATGCAACCTTCGCTTGTTAGATCCCAGTGTCCGCTACTCGGATGACGAAAAAAGGGAAAGTTTTATTAATAATTTCAAATCTTTGCGTAGCGATGCAACAAAGCCGAGCAGAATCAGAATTCAACACCAGTGCTCTCTACAACATATACTTGAATAAGATAAGTCAACAAGGCTATTTTATTCGTGCTGATGAAATTTCTATTTTAGCATCTTTGGCTAATATTGAGATTGACCTTTTTATTGGAAACGATAATCCTATGGTCTTTAAACCAAGTCCAGAAATGATAAATGAAGGTTACGAGAGAAATCAGCAATTATGGGGTAATAAAGAGCGAGAAACGATATATCTTGGAGGAAATCATTACTCTAGAGCTAAAGTTGTAATGCAAGAACAAATGGAGCGTCAAGCACAAGTGATTAGCTCATTCATGATAAATGCTTTTCAGGAACATTTAGCAAAACAACCAGAAGAGAAAGCAAAACTTCAGCAAGAAGATGAAGATCGTGAACTTGCAGCAAGATTGCAACAAGAGGAAGATGATTATGAGTTAGCAATGAAGCTTCAAAAGCAAGAATATAACTCTTTTATGATAGAAAATATAAAAAATTTTAAAAAAGATGCCAAATGCTATGTAGATAAATTGTCAGCGGAAATAGTGCATGGAGGAGGTGCTAATCGTCTTGCAAATGAGATTATGAAAGCTTATTTAAAGCCAAGCTGTAGTATGCAAGAAGTAAGGTTAAGTCCTCATCAACAACATATACAACAACTTATAAAATAAGTTTTTAAAGCCCTATATATTTTTGTAGGGCTTTTGCAAAAATGCTTATATTTCATATAATATGAACTAGAGAGCAGTATATCCAAATGCAAATTGACCATGAGACTAATTTAATAATTGATGCAATAGAGGAATTTGGTGGCACAGCAAGGCTTGTAGGCGGGTGTGTAAGGGATGCAATACTAAATAGAGATGTTCACGATATCGACTTAGCTACTAATCTACTTCCTGAGCAGGTAATTAAGGCTTTAAAACTCCATAATATAAAAACTATTCCAACTGGTTTAAAGCATGGAACTATCACTGCAATCTTAAATCAGAGATCTTTTGAAATTACAACACTAAGGCATGATACTCAATGTGACGGCAGGCACGCGAAAGTAGAATTTACTGACGATTGGCGGATGGATGCTTCTAGGCGCGATTTTACATTTAATGCCCTGTACGCAGACAAGCACGGCCATATATACGACTATTTTGATGGTATTAAGGATCTGAAAGCGAGGAGATTAAACTTTATAGGTAATGCTGAAGATAGAATTAAAGAGGATTATTTACGTATTTTAAGAGCTTTTCGGTTTCACGCGAAAATATGCATAGGAGATTTAAGTAGCGAAGTATTGGAAGTATGCAAAAAACATTCACATAAAATTTTCAACCTCTCTGGAGAGAGAATAAGGGATGAAATATTTAAGTTGCTAGAGTGTGATAATCCTGTCTCTACACTCAAAAGCATGCAAAAATCTGAGGTTTTGCAAAAAATCATACCACAAGAAGTAAAATGTGAAATTTTATCTTCTGATATTTTTGCAGGTGCTGGGCAATCATCTGTCATTCCAGCGCGTAACGCTGGACTCTCGTTTTCTCTAGATCTCAGTGTCAGCTACTCTGATGACACCAAACAAACAGATCCATTAGTAAAATTAGCATTACTTCTCAGAACTACTGATATTGCAGAACCATCTGTTATCCCAGTACCATCTGTCATCCTAGTAGCCTTCCCCAGTGTCATCCCAGCGCGTGACACTGGGATCCAGGAAAATCTTGGGAAATACATATGCAAATTCCTCCGCCTTTCAAATAAGCAAAGTAAAAAGCTATTATTTTTATTGTCTAACAATATTCCAATAGAGCTTTCAGAAAGCGAACAAAAAAAGTATATCTCTCTATATGGTGCAGAATTTTATTGTGATTTAGTAAAAATTTGTGGTGCTGAGTCCGGAGAAAATGTTGACGTGATAAATCAGTACATTTCATTTGCTAGTACATTTAATATTCCAAAATTTCCTTTGTCTGGTGACGATTTAATAAATATAGGATATCAGCCAGGAAAAAATTTAGGTAGGAGCTTAGAGTTGATAAAACAACACTGGGAAAACAGCTCCTACACTTTAACAAAAGATGAGTTAATGCTTTATGCTAAAAAGTTGACTAACTCTGCATATTAGTGATGGTTCTATGACATCAGTGTACTAAGCCGTCCAAGCATAGTACCTTTTTTCTTTTCTACTGAAGCTGTATGTGATTCATTAGCAGCTGATTTGTCACTTCTTTTTACTGAAGCTGCATGTGATTTATTAGTGCTTAGTTCGCTTACAGAAGTATTAGGTGTATTGACCTTGTCTTGTTTTTTTTCAACATTCTTATATTTATCTATAATGCGTTGGTTGAGTTGGTATGTATCGCTTTCTGCTGGAACTTGACTTTGACTGCACTTTTTTTCCGAAGATAGAAATTTATCTCTTATGCTTGACGCAAGCATATTTCCACCATCCTCACGAATTATACTTGAAAAAGTATTCATTCTAGCTTCTACTAATTCTTTTACTACAATTGCTTTAAGTAATTCTCCCATAACAATTGCTTCAAGTGATCCTGCTAAACCTTTGTTATTTTTCTTTTTCGTAAATTTTTGTAAAGCGGAATTCTTAATTGCAACTGCATCTTCTTCATTCATCTTTAATTCACTTGTACACTTTTTAATTGAAGATAATAATTCTTCTTCTAACGTTCCATTGTTTTTTGGAACATTTAGTAATCCTTCATTTTTTATTTTCATAAATTTTTGTAAAGCAGAATTCTTAATTTTCACTGCATCTTTTCCATCAAATTTTAATTCTTTCATGCATTTTTCAATAGAAGATAATAATTCTTTTTCTAACATCTTCTTGTTTTCAGTCACATTAAGTAATGCTGCATTGATTGCTTTTCCACTGTCATAATACTTATTCTCCTTACTGTGCTCATTTTTTTTATTAATAACTTCTCTAACACTATTGCCTATAACTTTCTGTGCTGATTCTCTCAAGTTATATTCTAACAATTCAAGTAATCTAGTGTTTTTAAATTTTCCACCATTTTCATTTGATAGGCATTTTTGAACTTTTTTAACAACTTTATGACAAAAATGTTGCTCTTCTAATTCAGGAAAGCTTCCTTTTAACTCTGCATTTTTATCGGTTAAAAAGTCTTTCACACTTTGAAACGGCAAAAATTTACCAGGCTTGCGATAGAGTTTTAATAAGCCTGATTTAATAGATCTGCTACTTGATTTTAGAGATACTCTATCTGGCTCTTGAACTTTCACTTGTTGTAGTTCTTGAATTTTTCTTTGTAATTCTTTATTTTGATCTAATAGCTCATCAGTAATTTTTTGCGCATCTTGATGGTGTCTTGTTACGTCTGACAAATTGCTCCGTGTTATCTCAAGTTCATCTTTTACTCTCTTTATGTCAGCTTCTAATGCATCTTTTTCTTCTTGTACTTGCTTAACTTTAGCTTCACCATCTTTCAGTTTAATTTGTAGACTTTCAACTTGCTTCTTTACTTCTGATAACCTCTCTCTCGTTTTATCTCTTTCAGATACAATCTTTTCCAGTCTCTTAACATCACCTCTTTCACGCTTTAATTCTGCATTTAAAAGGTCATTTTGTTGAGATAAATTAATTTCAACTCTTTTTAACTTGTCGATTTCACCTAATAACTCCTGATTCCCTTTTACAGCAGTAGTTTTCCATGCTTCCACACTTGCTTTATTCGTTTCTAATTCTTCTACTTTTTTTTGCGATTTATCCAATTGTACATTTAATCCAGCAATTTGCCCTCTTAGCCTAGTTTCTTCTTCTTTTGCTTCTTTGAATTCCTTGTTCAACTTTGCTAGCACTATTTCATGCTCAGCTTGTTCCTCTTCTAGTTTGTCTGTCAATTCATTTATTTGATTGTTTAAATCAAGCTTTGTAGCTTCATGTGCTTCTCTTGAGGACTTTAATTGCCCATCAAGATCAAGATTTTTGCCTCTCATCTCTTGAAGTATTTTTTTCTCTTCTGCCAAATCACCACGTAAGATTTCTAGCTGACTATTTAAGCTTTGAATACTAGTTGTTAATCCATTATTCTTTTCTGTGCTATGTCTCAAGTTATCAAATAATTCTTCATTTCTGTCTTCTAACTCCTCCATTCCTTTTAACTTAACTCTTAGCTCATCCTGTTGTAATAGCAGGCCTGATATTTCATTATTTAGATTTATAACTTTTTCTGCATTTTCCCTTCTAACTTGCTCTAATTCTTGTTCTTTTTCTTCTAGAGATTTAGCAAGTTCATCGTGGTTTTCCTGAAGTCTGATTTTTTTTTCTTCTAACACTCTATATTCTTCTTCTTTCTTATCTAACTCAATATCTTTTGCAGTTAAATCTTCTAGCAGTTGCTTCACTTCAAGATTTTTATCACCAATATCGCTCTGTAGCTCACGAATTTTTTCTGCTAATTGTTCCTTTTCCATTATAACCTGATCTAATTCTTGTTGTTTTTTCCCTAAAGATTCTTCTAATTTTCTTTTTTCTTCTTCTAATAATCTAAATTTTCCGTTAAGCGCATCAATCTCTCGCCCTTTTGCAGTTAAATCTTCTCGTAGTTTATTCACTTCAGCATCTTTAGCACCAATCTTTCCCTCTAATTCACTTTTAATCCTCTCTAGTTCTTCTCGTTTTTCTTCCAGATATTTAGAAAGTTCATCATGGTTTTCCTGAAGTGTGGTTTTTGCTTTTTCTAAATCATTCAACTTAGTATCTTTTGCAATTAAATCTTCTTGCAGTGCATTCGCTGCAAGATCTTTAGCGTCAATATTTCCATTTAATTCACTAACTTCACCTTCTAATCCTGCGTTTTTGTGTTTTACTTGCTCTAGCTCAGTATTCAATCTTTCAAGAGCCGCTTGCTCTTGTCTCAAGGACTCATTAATTCTATTTTCTTTTTCTCTTAAAGATGGCAATTTTGCCTGAAGCCTAGTTACTTTTTCTTCTTCCTTACCTAATTTTTCTTTTACTCCTTTTAGTTCAGCATCTTTAGCACCAATATCGCTCTGTAACCTACTAACTTCACCTTCAAGTTCACTTGTTTTCGTTTGCAAACGTTGATTTACATTTGTATTGTCATCAGTAAGTAGTGTAATTGTACCATCTCTTTCTTCCAGTTTTTTATTTGCACCATCTAAACTTTCTTGTAATTGCATCAAATTCCATTCTAGCGCCTTTATTTTTTGCTCTTGCTCAGATATAGTTTGCTGCTGCTCACTATTTTTAGTTTCTATTCCTTGTTTAACTTCATCTGATTCTTTACTTGATGCCATTAAGTTATTGATTTCCGTGTCTTTTGCTTTTATTTCTCCCTCAAGCTGTTCTATTTTATTTGCAAATTCCCTGATGCATATAACTAATTTTCCAGTTAGGATAGGTATCTTTTCACATTCTCGCTTTAATTTTTTTGAGAACTCTTCTTCTTTTTCCTTTATGGCTTTTTCTAATTCCTTGCAACTATTCTTAAGTTCATCAAGTGCAGAGTTTAATGTTTCATTTTTTGCTAATAGCAATTTATTTTCTGCTTGAAATTTTTCAAGCTGCTCTGCTTGCACTGCAAAATATTTAGCAAACACTTCTTTTTCATCTTCTAATGATTTCACTTGTGCTGTAAGCTCAGTAATTTTTCCATCTTTTGTAGTTGATTCTGTTTGTGAAGACTCCGCACCTTTTTTCGATTTCTCTCTTTCTTGTTTTAATTCTTGCTTTAATTTTTCCGTCTCATTTTCTAAACCTGGTAATTGCTCGCTCAACTTTTGCATTTTAGTTAATTCGGCTTTTAGCCCGTCTAACCCTAATTGAAGTTCTTTTTTTTCTTTTTCAATATCTTCTAGCCTCTTCTGTAATGCCTTAGTCTCTTGAAAATTCATTTCCAATTCATTCAACGATAACTCGGTTTGAACTTCTTGCTCTTTTTGTACAGGAGCAGCCTGAACCCCCATATCTTGTCCTATTACTTCTTCTACTTCGATTTCAGGCTCTAACCCATTAATTTCATCCGCTCTTTCATTGTTATTATGAAAATAATATCCAAGAACATTCATTGCCCATTTATCCAATCTTGCCAATCGAATTAATGCTCCAATTATTATTTTTGAAGATAAGTAATTGAGCAGATGAGCAAACTTTATAGTTATCCACCTATGCTTCTTTTTAGTGTTAGTCTCAGTAGGATTAATTTGATTAGTTGTATCAGTTGTAACGGAATTTCCCATAATATTACCTCATTATTAAAATTCAAAAAACTTCCCCTAATTTTAGAGGAAGCTGCGCTTTATTAACTACTATTTTAGGAGAGCTATTGATAAAATTAAATAGTAATAAAGTTATGTATATTAGTGTAAATCTTAATATACAATGTCAACTTTAACTTGGATATTTTTGATGTCAAGTAATATTTTGCACCTTTTGGTAGAATTCTCGCTCATCTCTTAGATTTTAAGGAGAAATACATGTATTTGCAAGCACATCATTTGCTTTTTCTATCGCACTAATTAATATTTTCTGCTCAGTATTTTGACCTTTCACATTAATTACCTGGGCAGCTGAATTTGCAGGAAAGGTGACTAAGCTCACTTCCCATAATTCCACTTGTTTTAACACTCTGGCTCCCGTTTCATGGTCAATATCATATTTAACAGGTATATAGCCAATCGAAAGTCCATCAATTGTTCCAGCCTTAAGCATTAAGTATGCCTCTTTTGCTTTTTGAACGCCTAAAAGCAAGTGCGCTGTTATATATAGACCAACATCGTTTTCATAAATATCTATAATATTGCCTATAGGTTCACTTGGATCGTGCTGCCAAAGGAGCTTTATCTTATTTTTATTCAAGCTTTTCCCAAACGCTCCGGGTAAAATCAGGTCATTTTGTTTGTCAACTATATTAAAAACGCTAGCATAACCAGAAAATAGGCCGTTTTCTTCTATATTTTTAAGTAATAACGGTAAAAATAGAAATTTTTTGCTCATAAAGCCTCCTTTAGTGATAAATATTAGGAACTTGTGTGGATTTTCTCTAAGTTACTCGCAATGTGCTGCGATATAAAATTCATTATACGTAGGACTTTGTATGTAGGGGAAGTAT
Source organism: Wolbachia endosymbiont of Folsomia candida (assembly GCF_001931755.2). Classification (NCBI taxonomy): domain Bacteria; kingdom Pseudomonadati; phylum Pseudomonadota; class Alphaproteobacteria; order Rickettsiales; family Anaplasmataceae; genus Wolbachia; species Wolbachia endosymbiont of Folsomia candida. The sequence goes on along the minus strand of NZ_CP015510.2, from coordinate 939,200 downwards.
TTTTTTATAGAATAAAAAAAATAAATGGTGTCTCTCAGTGTCCTCCTCCTGTCATCCCTGTAAAGGTCAACTAATTCGATGACAAAAATGTTAAGATAAAAGAAACATTTTTGAGGGAGTTAGGTATGAGAAGAAACACAGAAGATAAAACTTTAGAGAGAAATTACCAAAGTAAATGGAGATTTTTGATCAAAGAATATGAGCAAACAAAGGCAAAAAAGCATCCATTTTATAGATTTGTAGGCGATTTTTATCACGCTAATGGAATCAACAGACAAACATTCTGTAAATATTATAATAGGTATAGAAATAGCGGATTAGAAAAAGAGTTTTTACCAAGAAAAAGAGGTCCAAGATGGGAAAGTAGAAGAACAGATATTGAAATAGAAAAAGCAGTTATAGAGGAGCGGAAAAAAGGGATAAATAAATATGAAATTTGTGCTATACTAGCAAAAAAGTTGGGCAACAAAACACCTTCTCCATCTGGTATATATAATATTATTAAGAGAGCCGGCATGAATAAGTTGAGCACAAAAGAAAAAGAGGTGAAGAGAAAGATAATCAGGGAAAAAGCTGGAGAATTGGCACATATAGACTGTCATTATTTGAGTAAAGATATGATAATAAATGAGAGCAAAAGATACTATTTAGTGTGTGTAATAGACGATGCAAGCCGTATAGCATGGGCAGAAGTTTTAGAAAATATTCAGAGTCTGAATGTAATGTTTGCAGTGCTCAGATGTTTTAATTATATAAAGCAAAGTTACAGTATTCAGTTCAAAGAAGTAATGACAGACAATGGACCAGAGTTTGCATCAAGAAGTAATTTGGATGGACATCCATTTGAAAGAATGTTAGTTGAAATTGGCTTAAAGCATTTATATACAAGGCCATATAGACCACAAACAAATGGAAAAGTAGAGCGCTTTTGGCGGACTTTAAATGATGATTTGATTGAGGGAACAACGTTTGAGACCGTTCAAGAATTTAAGGATGAATTGTTTAGATATTTAATTTATTACAATGAACACAGGCCGCATCAAGCTCTTGGAGGTATTACTCCTTTGAGCTTTTTGCAAAATTTGTCAATGAATTAGTTGACCTTTACAATCCCAGTGCGTGACACTGGGATCTATTTTTGCGTGTAATCCCGCCATAGTGTTATGTTTTGATATAAATTTTGATATTTATCCACTAGCTTAATTTGCGAACGAAGTGCGCTGGACTCCAGTATCAAGTACTGGAATGACATCAGTTAGGAGATCACATTATCTTGGATTTAGGGGTTTTATTTATGCTTAACCCTAATAAATAGAATCAGCCACCAAGTGCAGCTCCATGGTCATGATCATCACCAACAGATGGTGAAGGACCTGGTGAAAAAGATTGGCCTTGACTATAATCTTGTTCATGATGTGCACCACCGCCAGCAAAATCATTAAAATCATGACCCATTTGATCATTGAAATTTGGATGATTACTTGGATCATGTTCTCCACCGCCATCATCCTGTGGAGCTCCTCCATCACCACCTTCTCCTCCACCTCCACCTGAGAAAAATTCTGCTAGTGCCTCAAAAATTTTTATGCCAAACATATTGCCTGACTTTCCAAATAATGTTGCTAAGCTACTACCACTTACCAAACCTTCAAACACATTATTATAAGCAGCTATTGCTCCTTCAAAAAAAGTGAAAAACCATTTTAAACCTTCTGTAATTGTTGCAATAGAATCACTATGGCCAAGACCAAAGCCACCTTTTTCTCCAGCAGCTTCTTGATGTTGATCCATAGCTTGTAACATTCCGGTATCTGGACCCATAACTTTTCATTCTAAATCTTTAGTATTTATTTTACCATAAATATCAGAAAAAATCAATAGAAAAATGGTTCGTTCGAATCCAGTAATTAACCAGCAAACAAGTATAAATCTGATGGGTAATACAATAAAAGTAGATGAAAGATAGCTGTTACTTCTGTTTTAACTAAACGTTTACCATAAAAAATTATCATACTAACATGCTTATTAATTTATTATGGGTAATGATATGACAAACACAAACAATATATCAATTAATTCTGGCACTGGTACAACAAATCAAAATACATTAAGTGTTAATGAAGATCAAAGAACACGTAGTAGCCCTATTAGTGGGCCATCAAGTAATAACCGATTAGGTTCAACATTTAATCTAAGACGTAGTTCTTTTCTTAACTCATCTTTCAACCTTGCAAAACAGCAAAGTATTGACTCACAAGCAGATTTTTCCATAAGTAGTGAAAATTATATAACAAAAGAAGATTTAGTGAAGTTGTATGATCGCGTTAATGAGATATCACAAGAAAATTTTTTGATGCCTCTTGATGAAATCATACAAGAATTACAAAGTAACCCAAAAGATATACCATCCATGCTCATTGATCGCTTCTCAAATCAAGAATGGGACATTACAAGTAATGATGGGCATTCATTCCTCACAATAGCTGCTGAAAGAGATGATAAAGAAAATATACTTTATCTGCTTGGCTATATGGAAGAAAAATTGATATTAAATTATGTAGCTAAGCAAGGAAAATCAAAACCTTTAAAGATAATAGTAGATTTCTTAAAAAATCAAGGAAAATTAGAGGAAGAAATTAACAAAAAGGATAGATATGGAAAAACTGCACTACATTATGCTGCTCAATTTGGTAATAAAGAATGCTTTGAATTATTACTCAAAGAAGGAGCAAGGTTTTCTGATGACATATATAACAGAAGTGAACTGCACTTTGTTGCCCAAAGTGGTAATATAAAGTTCCTTAATTATCTCATGGATAAATTTAAGGAGAATGGAGTTTTTCAATTTGAAAATGAAATTCACAAGAAAGATAAATATGGAAATAACTTGCTACATTATGCTGCAAAATCTGGTAACAAAGAATGTATAAAGCGTATAATTGGCGATCACATAGCATTCACAGAAAACAATAATGGCGATACTCCGTTACATCACATAGCAAGTATCGAAGCAATTGAAAACAAAGAGAGGCATTCCGATGCCATAACATTTTTAATAGAAAAAATGTCAGCAACATTAATGACTGATGCATTAACTGTGGTCAATAAAAGTAATAAGCTCGGTTATACACCATTACATTTAGCAGCGATAAATAGTAACGAGGTATGCATTGGAGCACTAATATCAAAAGGTGCAGATATTAATACTCAAAATAGCGTTGATAAAAATACTGCATTACGTTATGCGGCTATGCATGGTCACGTAGAAGCTGTCAAAAAGTTGCTTGCTTTGGGTGCTGATAAGAATATCGAACATGATGATAATAGAACGTTAGTACATCTATCTGCTATGAGTGGTAATAAGGACTGTCTAGAATTTTTAATTAAAAATTTTCCTGCTGACATGATTGCAACTGATTGTGATGGAAACACGCCGCTGCATTTAGCTGCTCAATTTAGCGATAAAAAGTGTCTTGAACTACTTATAGAAGAAATAAAAAGTAATGGAATCGATCTCAGTAAATGGATTTTTCAAAAAAATAAAAATGGTGAAACTGCGATGCATTCAGCTACTTTGAGTGGTAATGTAGAGTGTCTGGAATACCTTATAGAGATAATCAAGCAAAAAAAATATGGCATCAAAGAAAATATAGAAGATGTCCTTATTCAGCAAGATGAGAATGGAGAAATGTTGCTACACTTGGCTGTGCTAAGTGGAAATGTAGAATGCTTTGATCTTATAGTAGAAAAAATTAAGAACACTAATATTGAGATTAAAGAATCAATACAAAGCGTAAATAAAAGAGGAAGAAATTTATTGCATTTAGCTGCCTTAAGCGGCAACAAAGAGTGTGTCAACTCTCTTATTAACCTTATAAAGGATCAGTTTGAGGTAGAAGATGAAAATCTTGTTTACCTTATTAACGAGGATATAGATAGCAACTTAATACTGCACATGGCTGCTATTAGTGGAAACACGGCGTGTATTGAATATCTCGTTGAAAAGATTTCGTTAGTTTTAGAGGTCGACTATATATCTCCTGTGGATATTTGTAAAAAAATAACTTCAGAAAATAGATATGGCCAAACGCCATTGCATCTGGCTTCTATGTGCTATAATGACGAAGTTATTCAATTTCTTTGTGACTCCATAAAAAAATCTGGAATATTGAAAAAAGAAATCAATAGTAAAGATCGCTTAGGAAGAACTCCACTGCATTGCGCTGTCATGAATGATAGTGAACTTGGTAATAGAGGGAGTGAATACATAATATCAGAGAAAAGACAACAAAATCAACATCTGAAGAAAAAGGTAATTAAATCACTGTTATATATAAAAAAAGAAAATGGAGAGCAAGTTGTAAATGAGGAGGTAAACTTTGATATAAAAGATAAGGGTGGCAAAACAGTTTTAGATTACGTTTTGGGCAACCCTGATACAAATATTATGCAATTGTTCCTAAATGCTTTTTGTGAAAAAAAGGAAAAGTTAGAACAAAAATATCACCTGCTTGAAAAGAAGGATCAATGGCGTCATAAATGGATTTCACGAATTAATAGCGTACTTTCATCAATTGCTGGTGTAATAGTAACAAGTTTGATACTTTCCGATATGGGAAACTCTCCAGGAAAAATAGCTGCAAGTTATGTGGCAATTTTTTGTTCTTGTGTTGCAATTTCGTTAGTATTCTTAAATTGTTACCTCGAGAGAAAGGAGGGCAAATTAAAGAGTGAGATACAAAATTATAATAAAAAAATAAATCAAATTGAAAATAAAATAGAAGAAATTACAGGCGAAAGTAAGAAAGGTTATATGACTGAAAGAGAGCGTGATGACCTTCTGCGGCAAGTCGTGAAAGAATTGGAAATTCTTAATGGAATTAAGAAATTAGATCTTAGTAACAGAAGCTCTCAAGAACGAATGGACGAAAGTACAAACACAACTGATACAGATGAACAAGCTGCAAAAGGGCAGTCTACACGTAGACATGGGATTGGAAAGTTAAGAAGGCAAAATCAAGTGCTTTCTCCAGAAACTTCGATGTCTTCTCAGGATACTAGATCTAGAACGTCCACTTTTTCTCAAGCGAACCCACCTACATTTACATTCACGGACCATTGTGAACAAAAAGTCACCAACGCTCGTGAGGAAACCAGTGCACATAATGGAGATTTTAGATCAAGAACTAGATCTGACCTTTCACATTGCCGAAGAGCAGTAGGTACAGATAAGGAAAAGACAGTGAGCAGCAGTATAACAGGAGTAAATGTTTCCCCCCTTGCCACTACTCCTTGCATTTTATAATACATAGCCGCCTGTAAAAAGGCGGCTTATTTTTTGTTTTAACCACAGTAATATTTTATTTCAAGAAAAAGTAAGTTCTGTACAATAAAATATCATTTCAATTCTTGTATTCAAATGGGTAAAGTTTTTACTATCAGCTTAGACGAATCTTTTTTCGATGTGCTGGTCAATCACATATTCTCTGAATATGAAAGGGATAAGATTCCTGAATTAAAAATAATACTGCCTTGCAAGAGGGATGTAGTTGCGTTACTCAGCGCATTTAAGAATAGATCCCTTGCAGAGCCTGTTTATGATGATAAATTTTTAGGAGAGGTGCAGGCGAGCACCGCAGAATACTCGAATGTATTTGAGGAGCAGAGACAAGCTTCGACAACAAAATTGCCTTCAGAAATCGCGTTATGCAAGAGATCTAATTATAACATTGGAAAATGTATTATCCTTCCAGAAATAGTGTCATTGGAGAATATCGATGAGGAAGATTTAATATTAAATCTTGACAGAATAAAAGTTATAAATCCAACTAAAAGGACACTGCTATTAATTGAATTTATATTAGAGTGGAACAGGACAAATAATGATAATTTTCCAATTGATTTAGCTTATAGCCTTTCGTCATTACTTGATAAGGCAGAGATGCATAAAATAACAAATTGTGAGCAATTCAATGGTTATTCGAAAAAAATAGAAAATTTCATAAATTTACTTGTAAAAACTTGGAGTAAAACCTTAAGAGATTTGGGAGTGGTTGATATACTTGAGCATAAGCATGATTACATAAACAATATGGTGCTTTCACTGCAAAAAGATCAACATGTAATCTTTGTTGGCGTTGGCAAGGACGAAAATTATAAATCGTTTATTAAGGCCATATATGACCTACCATTTGGAAAAGTAATTCTACCTAACATTAATTTCAATATTAAAGAGGGAGATTGGAAATCACTTGATAAAAAACACTACCAATATTGCATAAAAAGTTTATTGGATTATTTAAATGTTGATAGAAGTGATGTTGCACATCTTTTTGATGTCATTCCAGCGCGTGACGCTGGAATCCACACATTTTTTTCTGGATCCCAGTGTCATGCTACTCGGATGATATTGAATGATTATGTTTTTGATATAACGGCTGACCTCAGTGAGATTAATACTAAATATAGTGGCAACAGCGAGTATATTAGCGACATTGAGGTTATCACTTGCGATTCTGAGGAGGAAGAAGCGCAAGTGATTGCTTTGATTATAGAAAATGAAAGTTATGAAAAGGTTTCTTTATTCGTCACTAATAAATTACTTGCGACTCGTATAGCATGTTTATCAAAGCAGCACAGCGCTGTGTCGGAAAATTATCCTTATATAACGCTTCTACTTTATAGCATAGAAGTTTTGACATCTAATTGGAGTAGTGTGGCATTACTTTCGCTACTTAAACATAGTCTGGTAGCTTTTGGCTATACTGAAGAAAAGTACAATAAGATTTTATCTGAATTTGAAATAGAGATATTACGTAACTTTAGCACAAGTGGACTTGAAAGTATTATAAGTATAATTAATAGCCACAAAAAGCTGAAATATAAAGAAGATATATTGCTAATTATCAATAAGTTAGAAGTAATACTTAGTTCTTTGCTTGACTCTGTAAATCGTCCTATTGCCGGTGTGGTAGGAGCTCATTTGCAATGTATTAATATGCTATCTGGTATAAATTTTTCAGGACTAAATAATGAAGTGGGTAATTTTATCCATAATTTCTTAAGTGCGTGTGAAAGTATAAATATCAAATGCTCCTTAGAGTTATATAGCAGAATTCTAACCTTATTTTTAGAGAAAGATTTTTTTTCTGTAGCAAATGACCTAAACAAATTTAGCTTATACCACAATAAAGTTGTAATACTAGCTGGATTTAATGAAGGTAGCTACCCACCGAGCTTTCAAAGTCCGTTTTTGAATACACTTACCAGAGAAAAATTTAACCTTCCTTCCGTGCAAGAAGAGCAGGGGTATTTTTTATATACTTTGTATAATTTGTTTTGTGCAAGTAAGGTTTATATTACAAGATCAGTCAGTCATAGAAAGCCAATTATATTGCAACGCTTGGAAATGCTTCTCAAGAAAGGGGAGGGTGGTTTATCAAAACAGCCGTATCGTGATTGGCTAAGAATATTAAATACGCCTGAATGCGTTGTTCCATGCACTCAGCCTATGCCAAAACCTCCAATTGAAGTAAGAAAAGAAAAAATGCAGGTAATATCTTGCAGTGCACTTGAAAAACTAATTCGCAACCCTTATTCATTTTACGCCCAATACATACTCAGCCTTAAACAATTAAGAGACTTAAGTTTTAAGCCATCGATACTAGAATTTGGTACCATGGTACATAATATTCTTGAGAAATGCTCACATGATAAAAAATCGCCGGTCAGTATAGCACAAAAGGCATTCTTGGATAGTCAGTTTAATTTTTCAAATATGTGGTGGATAAGACTGCAAAGGATCATTCAGTCTTTTGTTGAATTTGTTGAGACTAGAAGCAATCATGCTCAGTTTGAAAAAAGTTTTTCCTATCCAGTTGGTGTCATTCAAGAGTGTGACCATGCTTTTCGTGATAGATCCCAGTGTCAAAGCACTGGGATGACATCTAAAGAAATTTTACTAACGGCAAAATGCGATAGAGTTGAGTATCTTTCTGGCAAGCAAGTAGCAATCATAGATTATAAACTTGGCTCACCACCTTCCAATGAAGAAGTTATGTCAGGATTTTTCCCGCAATTAATTTTACAAGCTTTAGCAGTGGAGCATATCACCAAAATGGAGGTTTTGGAGCTTGCTTATTGGAAATTTGATTATGATAAAATAAAAATCACTTCTTTACAAAATTATAAAGAAAAAATGCAAGAATTTCAAAATGATTTACCCGACTTTTTATCTACTTATTTAAGTAGTATCACTCCCTTTATTGCCTCTCCTTATTTAGATAGATTCTTGAGATTTAACAGTTATAAACACCTTGAAAGGGTAGGGGAGTGGTTGTAGAGCATACTATTTTCTCTACCTTTACGAGATGCCTTTATCTTTATCATTTGTTGGTGTTGTAGTAACACGTTCAACCCAAGGCTGCCGAATTTTTTTAGATAATTGTATGCCTTGATTACCACGTTTAACTCTATTACGGTCAAAACCATCGCCAATAGCAGAACCATCAGCAATAGCAGATTTTTCTGAAGTATCTTCTCCTTCTATTACTCCAATTTCTAGTTGTGCTGCATTCTTTTTTAGCAACTCACCTAGTTTGCTACCTTGAGGTATTTCTCTGCTATCTGGATTCAATGCTTCCTTTAATTCACTCATTACTTGATCAGCTGGAGCATTCTTTAATTCTGCAGTTGCAGTTTCTGAGTGAATCTGTTCATTTTTTTCCTCATCTTCAAATTCTTTACTTAGCGTTTCCAAGGCTTCTAATTCTTCCTCAAATCCACTGTCATCATGTAGTGGAAAATCATATGTAGAATCCCATTCTTCTGCTGTTTCTAATTCTTGATCAAAATCAATCAGGTTTTGTTCGACGATATTAGTTAATCTTTCCTCTAGCTCTTCTGTATCTACCTGAGATTCGCTATGGCTAGTGTGAGTAGGAGATGAGAAACCAGAGTCACTTCCACTGTTAGGTGATGAAGGCTGCTCACTATCAGTAGAAACTTCCTCTGTTTTTACATCTGTTGAAATTTCCTCTAGTAGTCCAGCTTCTATCAGGTGTTTCTTAGTCTGTTCACTCATACCATCAGTATTTACTGATTTTAATTTTGCTAGAAGTTCTGGCACATCTTTATTTTGTGGTGGCTCATTGATAGTAGTAATTGTTTTTAATCCATATTTTTCTTGGTCGAATTTTTTTTGTAACTCTGGCACACCTTCATTTTGTGGTAGCTCATTGGTAGAGTTAACTTTTCTTAAGCCTTTATTATCTTGATTGAATCTTAGTTGAAGCTCTGGTACATCTTCATTTTGTGGTGGCTCATTAGAGGTGTGAACTTTTTTTAGCCCTCTATTATCTTGCTTAGACCTATTTCTAATTTCTTCAAGAAGTATTTCAAGTTGATATGGATTGCTTTTTCCAACGTTTTCTCTTCCAGAACGTGGATTATTAATAAGATGATCATTTCCTTCGTCTTCGCTAGTTTGATTGCCTACAGACTGATGTTGGATTACAGGTTGCTGCAGATTTTCAAGTTGTCTCTGACCTTTTATAAGTGAGCTAACTCTAAGTGGCGTTGGTGGAGGGGTTTTAGGTCGCTGTACTACTGGTTGTTGCTGACTTTCAAGCCCAGAATTACTAGGGATAGGTGGAAAAATAGAATTATCTCTCTGGTTTTCATGTATACCATTATGGTAGTTTCCTTGATAAGATATTGGAGATACATTGCCAAAATTAGGCTGTTGTGCACCAGAAAGTGGTGTACTAGTCATTACATTATGAGGTTCAACTATTTCATGTGCATGAGTAGCAGCATTTTTCTGCACAGGATCTCTAATAGCACTTCTTATAGTTTCATTCTGTACTTCATTTTGTACTTGTTTTTCTTTCCATCTTCCTTTTGCTAATGCTTCAGCTAGAAATAAATTACCTAGTTTTACGTCCTTATTTGCAGCAACGTCTATTTCTCCAGCTTTATACTGATCTAAATATTCCTTATCAACTGTTACAGAACCTTCAGCATTAATATGTATTTTAATCGTGTGATTGACTCCATTTGCTGGCCAGTTTAGCATCATTTCATATGAACCGTCAGTAACAACGTAGTGCCTTACACCTTCAGAAGACACAACACCGTGCATTCCACTTTTTCCATTGTCGTGCAAAGTTGAAAATCCTGAAATTCCATTGCTTTTACAAAAGTCACTTTGTAAAAATTCGCTGATTTTAAATTCTTCTTTATTACCCTTTAATTGAATTTTTGCGCAGTTACCGTATATTGATACATCTTTGATATCTTGAATATTAGCACTCAATTCTTTTTTAACTTTTTCTTTCAAATCTTGTTGAGCTTTATATATGTCATCTATCTCTTTTTGAGTTAGGACTTTTTTACTTTTTAATTCGTCTATGAAATCTGAGCCAGAAGCCCATTCGCTTTCGTTGTGTTCATTTAGAGATGCACCACGTTCTATTAGAAGTTTTATTACGCCTGTAAGATTACTTGTACTGTATTTTTTTCCTTGCTTCGCTGCTTCACTTAGTAAATACATCAGAGGAGTATTACCCTGTTCATCAGGGTGATTAATGTCTATACCTGATTGTAGCACAGATTTTATCGTCTTTTTTATTGCATCTATATCTTTATTATTACAAGTAACTGCATGATGAAGTGGTGATAAGGATTTTTTTGGACTTGCTATAAATGTTCCATCATGTAAATTTCTATATTCCTCATAGTCACCCACTTTTACAGCGCTAATTATACGTGATTCATCTTCTTTTGATATACTTCTGAATAAAAATGAGAACTCCTTAGAGAATTCATCATTACTGAAATTAACATTAGAACTGGGATTAATACTAGAAATATCGAATTTGTTTTTGCTTCCATTGTTCTCTGCCATATTCCTCTACCTTTAAACCTTACTTTTACCCATAACTTTGAGAAGTTATTATGTGAAGCATAACCATGCTCTCTCTAAGATTTTCATAGCCTCGCCATAGAGTCATACTTCCTGGTAAATTATCACCTTTTCTATTCATAAACCCACCTAATTTTCCTAACCAAATAATAGCTTGTTTTATGTTTGGAGGTTCTTCGGGCAATGTGGCCACTTGATGCTCACGTATGTAAAGAGCTTTCCACTCTTCATTGCTTAGAACCTTAGTGCAAGCCTCCATAGGATGCGATAAAGCCACTTTTGTTAAATATAAAATTTTAAATGTAATAATGCTCTTTATAGCAATTAATTTCTGTAGCCTTTCCTTTGTAGTTAAACGAGAGCTTTCTATTTTACATCCTGATTTTAAAATTCTAAAGTATTCTTCAATTTTCCATCGTAGCTTATACCAATTTATCCTTTCTATGGCATCTAAAGTGCTATTAACTGGTACATTAGTTAACAAAGTCCAATCGATAGCTTCAACTCCTTTAGGAGGATCCATTTCCTTTGCGCTTACCACATATACAGCGACTTTATCACTTATTTTATGTGCTGTATCTTTTGACCCATAAATGTAAGGCGCTCTGATAGGTATATAGCCTTTCATATATTTTACTTCAATATTTGCTTTTCTTGACTTCTGGTGCCCGTTTTTAGCAACTTCCAAGACGATTTTCTCTTTTACCGGAAGTTGAGCTATGCGTGTTTGCAAATCTGTTTTTCCCTCTTCAGTACAGATAAATTTTCTATTAGCTCGGTTACGGATTACATAAAAACTACCCAATGATTCAGCTATCCATAAAAATTTGAAGATATCTGCTTCCCTATCACCAAGAGTGACAAGTTGTACATCTTTGGAAACGTTATTTATGGTTTCTTTTAGTGCTGCTATCCACTTATAACTTTCTTTCTCCTCTATAGAAGTACGGTATTTCCTATTTGCTTTTTCTTTTGCTGTTTCTTCTTTTCTAGCGGGACGCGCCCAGCACTGTTGAGAAGATAAACCTAAAGGTAATCCTTCTTTACTGACCATTAAGGCACTATGCAGCAGCAAACCCTTTTTATGCTTTGTATAAGCTTTAGAAATACTGCCTAGCCCTTTGGTATTTATATGAGAGTCAAAATCCAAATAACTAGTATCTTGGATTGAAAATATAAGCTTATTTCCTTTTATCCTTTCCGCTGTTTCTTTATGATGAGAAGAATAAATTTTCTCGGCCTCAAGCTTTTCATTACTAAACAACCTGTACGCGCCCTTAGCTTCTTTCCATCCACCACAACTTTGATTAATTGATCCAGATGCCTTACGCTCTATAAGATAACTTGTTGTAATAAGCCTCTTATTAAGCCTTATATCTCCCAGATTAACATGTCTCAACTCTCTTTCTAGCCATTTGTCCCCTAAGCTATCAGTATATTGCGTATTTGTATTTACTCCGTACATTTTTAAACCCTTTATCAAATATATGAATTTGCTATTTTACTAGCTTTTTTATATTTGTGGGTAAAAGTAAGCCTTTAAACCTAACCAATATAATTATTTGATAGCTAGGTTAAATTTTTACTAAAAGAGGTTGTATTACTACAGACTAAGATCCACTGCAACTGCAATGAGCATTTTCATCATTACATTTTGGATCTAAGTCAGCATAAAATGTCACTATAGCATCATTTTTTCTCACAAACACTGATTGATAATCATCATTTTCAATTTCAGTTTTGTATAGACACATTCCATCTTTTCCTAATTCCTTAAATGCCTTAGTCGCAGAAATTAAAATATCATCAGCATGAAGGTTATATGCGTATCCATTTGGGCATTTTACTTTTACATCTCCATCTTCACCTAAATACTTCATTCCAAATGAATAAACTGGAGGTTCTATATCTAATTTATTACATAGAGATTTATCATCCCAAATCGCACCTGCCCATTGATTTTCTTGGGCTTCAACATATCTACCTACAAAATGCATACCACCCAACTTTGGTTTATTGACTTCACCACAAAAAACATGCCTAAACCCTACAACATCATTGTGGCGTCCTGTCAGTGTAAACCAGATTTGAGTTAGTTCCTCTTTGAATAATTCTAAATTTGCATTAGGTGTTATAACTTGATGATCAAGCTTGTCATATATTTCTTGAACTGTTTTTTGATGTTTTGGACAATCAAGTAAAATTTTAAAATCTTCTTTATCAGGATTTGCTCCCCAATCTCCACAAACTTTTAGCACTCCTATATCAAAATTAGTTAACTCTGGAAGTGGTGGCATGTAGTCTGGTTGTGAAGAATCCGTTTTGAAAAATGGCTCAAAATTAACATTAGAACTTGTGTCATAAAAATAATGTTCGCTAGCGTAAAAAATAAACCCTATTACAGGTATTATTGAGCATAAAATAAGTTTGAACACCTTTGACATGATCACAATCCAATCTTTGTAAAAAGGCTAGGTTACAAAGAACAATTTAAAAAAGCTTTAATCTAGTGTAGAATGTTCTTGCAGTGCAGCGACTCCTGGCATTTCCTCACCGCTCAGCCAACTTAAAAATGCTCCTCCACCGGTTGAAACATATGTAAAATCTTTATCGGTAAGATTTGCAGCATTTATTGCAGATAAGCTATCCCCTCCTCCTATTACACTTGTTAATTTTCCTTCACGTGTTAAGTCTCTTATAACTTTCATAACTCCTTTAGTACCGTTTGCGAAAGCTGAGTGCTCAAAAACACCAATAGGCCCATTCCATAGCACAGTCTTACTATTTGCTATTATACTACTTATTGTGCTAAAAGTTTCTGGTCCAATATCTAAAATTACATCGCCGTCCAAAATAGAACCTGTTTTTCTTAAAATGCTAGTGCTATAATCAGAATTTACTGCAACAAGAACGTCTTCCGGCACAATTATTTTGCAATTGTTTTTGTTTGCTGCCTCTATAATATTCTGTAGTGAATCATTCACACCATACTGAAAGAAAGATTTGCCTATATTTACTTTATTAAACAATAAAAAATTATTAGCAATTGCACCGCCTAAAATTAAAAAATCAACTTTTTCTGCTAATTTTTCAAGCATTTTTATCTTAGTTGAGATTTTTGCCCCTCCAACTATTGCGGTAATAGGCTTTGCTTTAAATGACACAGCTTTTTCTAGATATTCGAGCTCATTTTGTAAACAAAACCCGGCATAGGAAGGTAAAAATTCTGTAATGTGTGAAATAGAGGCATGAGACCTGTGAGAGCAAGAAAATGCATCATTTACATATATATCTGCTATGGATGCTAATTGCTTGGCAAAATTTGAATCATTCTTCTCTTCTTCTTTATGAAATCTTAGATTTTCAAGTAGTATAACATCGCCTGAAGTCATACCATTCACAGCTTGTTGAACTTTTTCACCAATGCAGTCATCAACAAATTTTACTTCTTTACTTAATAACTGTGACAAAGTTTCAACTACGCTTTTTAATGACAAATTATCGTCATGAACTTTTGGCCGCCCAAAATGTGATATAATCACAACTTTTGCATTTGCGTTTACCAAGTGCTGAATAGTAGGGAGTGACCTCAAAATACGCGTGACATCGCTAATTCTTTCGTTTTTTATAGGAACGTTAAAGTCAACTCTAAGTAAAACGACTTTATTGTGAGGATCGCAGTTTTTTATATTAGGTATGTTCATTGCAAATCAAACTTTGTTTTTATAGATGATTACAGTCATTCCATATAAAGTAAAGGAGGCTTTTAGTCTTTCATCTTTCGAGTACGTAATACTTGAATCCAACCCTTATTCGTATTTTGGCTATATAAGATAATTACATAATATATATTATGGAAAATAAAATCACAACTTACAAAGCAAAGCCATAAAACTATTTAGACAAGCTTTTAAACAAATATAAGAACACACACAAAATATATAAATTAATGAATTATTATAATTTTTAATAAGATAATAGAATATTACAAGATTTGGTAGTGAGGTATCAAGATGGGAAAATACACTAACACATGGTTTTCTAAGAAAGCTAATCACGATTGTGCAAATGATGGCACTTGCGGAGAGTCTATAAGAGACTTTAGAATTGGTGGTTCTGATATTTCCTTTTATGATCACTATGGAAGGACGATTGCTCAAATGCCAAGATTACCTGGCGGAACCCCTTCTAAGCACTATAATAAACTATACGAGTCTGCTGACTCAAAGACATTTTATAGAGATCCAGAATACATAAAAGAAGTACTGTCTAACGACTTTGTCTTCGAACACGAAAGTATAAGGTACGTTATCAACTATGATAATATATCTCAACAAGAGCAAGAACAAGTCAAAAAGGATATTAAGAGTGCTTATGATGCATATAAAGCAAAGTTTTGCATTAGCAAATTAGAAGACAACCCTACTGTACAAATTTATATTTTTAACAACAGGAGCGATCTGCAGCATATAAAATTAATACCAGAATTTCGCAATGAGAAGAGAGATTTTTTGGGAATAACAGATGGGAAAAAAGTTCTGTGTTATAAGGCAAGCGATATGGATAATACTCTAGCGCATGAACTGGGTCACGTATTTCAATTTAGGTTTTCTACAGCAAAAGTAAAAGAATTAGATAAGCAAGGTGTTCAATTAATGGCAAATGCCATTGGACAAGAGGTAGAAGAAAAAAATCACAAAGATATCCTTGAACAAAAAAGTGTAGATGAATACAGAGAATTTAATGGAAGGTTTGCATTTAAACACGAAGGTATCGTATATGATATACGTTACGAGAATCTTTCAACAGAAGAAAAAGATCAAATTATGAAAGATATAAAGGATTCTCATGCATCCATTATAAGTAGAAGTAAACCTGAAAAAGAAGCAGAAGAAGAGCAAAATGAAGTGACGCCAACAAGTACAGCAGCAGAAATTATTTCTGAACAAGTCGTGCCTGAACAAAATTTCATAGAAGGGTATAATGAGGTTACTGGAGTGTTTGAATTTAAATACAAAGGTATCAAGTATAATATACAACACAAAGATTATCTTTCATCATCAGAAGAAAAAGCTCAATTTATTTACGACATCAAAAATTCTCATGAGTCACTTATTAGTGAATGTCATAGATTAAATAGTTTAAATGGAGCATTATCAAATGAGAATGCAACCATAATGATTTATGTTGATGAAAATAAAGATATAGATGGTATATTGTATTACAATCCAGGTATTATATCTACATGGTTGAATCAAGCACTGATAAGCAGAAGTAACACTGAAGAAGTGGCGGAAACAGGAGAGGAATCAGGGAAATCAAATGAAGTCCTGCCAACGATTTTAGAATCAGAAGAAGCGTCTAAAAACCAGGTAGCGCAAGAGGAAGAATCGAATGAAGTAGAACAGATAGACTCAACTGAAGAAGAGCAAAGTATTGTAGAAGAAGAAAAGAGCAACCATCAAGACACTCAGCAACCCTCTCAGCAACACAGTGGCTTCTTATCCAATATTATTTTCCCAGCAATTGAATCCATTATTGGTTCTATTTCATCATTATTTTCATGGATATTTTTATTAAACAAAGAGGAAGATGACTCCATACAACAACTTCGTGATGATAATCTTCCCTTATTTGAAGATGTTGATGAGCTAATTTATGATTTTGGAAGAAGTTATATGGATCTGTCCAATGACCATTATCACTCATCTGATGAGTTAATGTAGTCCCCTACCCTCTCGGTTATGGCACACTGTAAAAGTATGTCTAGCCACCCTCTTCTCTTTCGCAACTGTTTTGAGTAGATACGCATTTTTTAATGCTTCAATACATTTATTAGTTTATTAGAAACTTTTTTTCATGTATAAATTCTATAGCGAATTTGTACAGAAAATTTTTTTATGAACAAAATTATAGAAATTAGAGCGCCAAAAACTCTTGGTGGCGAATCAGTCACGGAAGGCATAGTAAAAATAAAGAAAAATATTGGCGAGGAAGTAAAGGTAGATGATTTAATTTTCGAAATTGAAACCGATAAAACAGCGCTTGAATTAACTGCAGAAGCACCGGGAAATATAACTGAATTTTTTGTGAAGGAAGATGATGTAATAAGTCCTGATCAATTATTGGCAAAACTTTCTGTTGGTGCAGCACAGACTGTGGAGGCAAAAAAAGAAGATACAAGCGAGAACGATAGCAAAAAAGATGCGCCATCTGCTCGCAAAATGATGGAAGAAAATTCAATTAATCCAGAAAATATTAAAGGAACTGGCACTGGAGAAAGAGTAACAAAAGCGGATGTTATAGGCCATATGAACAAAAGCGCAGTTGCAGAAGAGCAGCCTGCTGCAAAACAATACGAGTTGCCTATAAAAAGCGGAGAACGAGGCGAAAAACGAGTAAAAATGAGCAAAATAAGGCAAGTGATAGCTGCTCGCTTGAAGGCATCACAAAATACCGCTGCTATACTTACCACCTTTAATGAAATTGACATGAAAAATGTGATGGATTTAAGAGCAAAATATAAAGACACTTTTGAAAAGAAATACGGAATAAAACTGGGTTTTATGTCGTTTTTTATCAAAGCAGCGGTGCAAGCACTGAAAGAGATCGCCGAAATTAACGCTGAGATCTCAGGAGATGAAATCATATACAAAAATTACTATGATATAGGAGTTGCTGTTGGAACTGAGAAAGGTCTTGTAGTGCCTGTTATTCGAAATGCTGATCTGATGTCATTTGCTGAAATAGAGTTGACTTTAGTTGCGCTTGGCAAAAAAGCCCGTGAAGGCAAATTGCAGGTGTCAGAAATGGAAGGTGCAACATTTACTATTTCAAATGGTGGAGTGTATGGATCGCTGCTTTCAACACCAATAATAAATCCTCCGCAGTCTGGGATACTTGGAATGCACTCAATACAAAATAGACCGGTTGCTGTTGGCAATTCAATAGAGCTAAGGCCCATGATGTACATCGCTTTATCTTATGACCACAGGATAGTTGATGGTAAAGGAGCTGTGACTTTTCTTATTAAAATAAAAAATTATATCGAAGATCCAAATAGATTAGTTTTGGAAATATAGACTAATACGATCCCATAGCTCAGTTGGTAGAGCGGCTGACTCTTAATCAGTAGGTCGTGTGTTCAAATCACACTGGGATCATTTTATCAACAAGCCTCGAAGTAGATTAATGTTATTCAGCATACGTTATGTAGTAAGTCTAATCTTTAACAAAAAAAAAAAGCTGCTATAATGTGAAAAAAATATTACGAATAAAATGAATGTGAAAAATATCTTATTAGTATTTTTAGCGCAAGTTATGTGTAGTCTGCCATTATTTGCAGCTGACCCTGTTTTGCTCAACTGCATTGAAACCCCAGAGATATATGACATTGATGCGAGACCAAAAACTTTTCACACTTCAAATAATTTACGAAGAAAGCCTGGTTCTCCAAACAGTGCAGTTGGGGAATTAATACATATAGTTGGTAGAGTTACCGACGTAAATTGTTTACCAATACAAAATGCTGTAGTTTCTATGTGGCATGCGAATGCGTATGGTGTGAATAATTATGATGAGAATATAGAAGATAATCAACTCGATCAGGATTTCGCTGGGTCAGGAAGATCTATAGCAAATAATCTTGGATACTATAATTTTATTACTATCATGCCAGGTAAAAGTGCTGATAGAGCGCCATACGTCAACTTCTTAGTCCAACATCCAGATTTTCCGGAGTTCACAACACAGATATTTTTTAGTGACCATAATTGTGACAATTGTGTTGATCCTGTTCTTGAGGATTTCATTGATAGCGGGCTTGCAAGCCTTCTAATAGCCCCATTTACTTATAATGATCAAGTCATAAAAACCTATACGTTTAATATTACCTTGGGTGGGTATAGTAAATTCTCTGGTACAAAATAAGTATACTTCTCTCGAAACTCTACTTCTGTGGGCAATTGCGTTGTCGCTTCAGTGCTCAAATCCTCATGTATATTCAATACACTCCGGTTTTCCGCTCCGTGTGCTCCTAGCACTTGCCTCTCAAAAGCGAGTTTTGAAAGAAGTTTAGTTCCTGTAAAACCCTCTCATCAGTTAAATTTGAAGAGCTCTGTTGCAATTTAATCAATTGGTGTATAAACTTTAAATAAAGCTTATGAAAAAGATAGAAATTTGTTACTCGTTTGACGACGTTCTCTTATTACCAGCATATTCTGACATACTGCCTCGCGACGCAGACACGAAAACTTATTTAACAAATAATATAGAACTAAATATTCCTCTCATATCTTCTGCAATGGACACTGTAACTGAATCAGGTCTTGCAATAGCCATTGCTCAGCACGGTGGAATAGGCTCTATACATAAGAATTTATCGATAGATGAGCAAGTCGCAGAAGTTAGAAAGGTAAAAAAATATGAGAGCTGGATTGTTTACAATCCCATTACGATTTCTCCAGATAAAACAGTTGCAGAAGCAATCTCATTAATGAGGGAATATAGTTATTCTGGAATTCCTGTAGTTGATCAGCATAAATTGGTTGGAATTTTAACTAACCGGGATGTTAGGTTTATCGAAGACGAAAATATGGGTATAAAAGTTTCCGAAGTAATGACGAAAGATAAACTAATCACAGTGCAAGAGAAAGTAGTAGACAGTACATCCGCAATGAAATTATTGCATCAAAATAGAATAGAAAAACTTTTGGTCGTGGATGAAAATTCTTGCTGTATAGGTTTAATCACAGTTAAAGACATTGAAAAATACAATAAATATCCAAACTCATGCAAAGATAGTAAAGGACGGCTCAGGGTTGCTGCTGCAATTGGCACTGGTAAAAAAGATGGCATAGAAAGGTGTGCAGCTTTAATTAGTGAAGAGGTTGATGTAGTTATTGTAGATACTGCTCACGGTCACTCTACTGGTGTTATTAACACTATTAAAGAAATAAAGAAAATGCATAAAGACGTGCAAATAATCGGAGGAAATATCGTAACAAAAGAAGCTGCTGAAGCTTTAATTGATGCAGGTGTTGATGCAGTAAAAGTTGGCATAGGTCCAGGCTCAATATGCACTACAAGAGTAGTTACTGGTGTTGGTGTGCCACAGTTCTCTGCAATTCAAAACATTGCAGAAACGTGTAAATCAAGGAATGTTAGATTAATTGCAGATGGTGGAATAAAATACTCAGGAGATGTTGCAAAAGCTATTGCGGCTGGTGCAGATTCCGTAATGATCGGTTCGATCTTTG
Source organism: Wolbachia endosymbiont of Folsomia candida (assembly GCF_001931755.2). Lineage (NCBI taxonomy): Bacteria > Pseudomonadati > Pseudomonadota > Alphaproteobacteria > Rickettsiales > Anaplasmataceae > Wolbachia > Wolbachia endosymbiont of Folsomia candida. The sequence goes on along the minus strand of NZ_CP015510.2, from coordinate 919,019 downwards.
CAGGCACTGACGAAAGCCCAGGTGAGATTGTTATGTATAAAGGCAGAGCATATAAATGCTATCGTGGGATGGGGTCTATTGGTGCAATGAAACGAGGTTCAGCTAGCCGTTATTTTCAAGATAAGGATTCAAAACTCAAATTAGTTCCACAAGGCGTGGAAGGAAGAGTTCCATTTAAAGGTCCAGTTTCAGGAGTGATACATCAGTTAATTGGTGGGCTACAAGCTTCAATGGGGTATACTGGCAATAAAAATATAGAGGAAATGAAGGAAAACTGCAAATTTATTGCCGTTACTGCATCTGGACTAAGAGAGAGCCATGCTCACGATATAATAATCACACAAGAGGCTCCAAATTATTCTTATCAACTGTCTAGCCTATCAGCTGATTCAGAATAATCGTAGAAATAGTGTGCGTTTTAAATTACAGAATAACTCCTCCTATGGTTAAAAATACATTGAGTCTTGAACTGTACATGTTTCGCTCTCTGCAATGGCCTTCAGTGATTCTGCACTCTCGCGAAAGTTTTCTGCGCTAGCTTTTAAAATAGAAGCTTTTGCTTCTGTCATGTCATATTCAAACTTTTCTGTGATATCCTTCATAAATTGATATTTTTCATCCATAGTCTTTTTAACTTGTTCATTTATTACTTTTTCTATTTGAAATTTCATTTCTGGCTTCAGCAGCTTTATAACTTCTGGTGCTATATTTTTTACTGCTTTTTCAGCTGCATTTCTAGCTGCATTTTCCGCATTTTCGTTCACTGACTCTACTGCCTTATTAATTTGCTGTTTAACTTGTTCACTTACTATTTTATCTATTTGCAGTTTCATTTCTGGCTTTAGCAGCTTTATAACTTCTGGTACTACATTTTTTACTGCATTTTCCGCCTTTGCGTTAACTGAATCTGCTACCTTATCGACTTGCTGTTTAACTTGTTCATTTACTGCTTTGTCTATTTGAAATTTCATTTCTGGCTTTAGCAGCTTTATAACTTCTGGTGCTAGATTTTTTACTGCTTTTTCAGCTGCTTTTTCTGCACTTGCATTAACTGACTCTACTGCCTTATCAACTTGCTGTTTAACTTGTTCATTTACTACTTTTTCTATTTGAAATTTCATTTCTGGCTTTAGCAGCTTTACAACTTCTGGTGCTACATTTTTTACTGCTTTTTCAGCTGCATTTCTAGCTGCATTTCCTGCATTTTCGTTAACTGACTCTACTACCTTATCGACTTGCTGTAATATTCTGTCCTTTGTTTGCTGAGCTTTGTCATGAGCTACCACTTTAGCTATATTTTCAGCTGATCTTAATATTTTTTCCTCCATTTTACTCAATTCAATTTTAACTATTTCTCTAGTTTCTTGTCTTAAATTATTACCCATTATGTTAAGTAACTCATAAATTCCGTAGTATCTAGCAACATCTTGCTGGTCCAAATTTTGCCTAGAATGTAGATTATCTAAATTATTCCTATATTGCGCCATAATAAATTCCCTAATAATAATTACTAATATAGTAACATAATAATATTAATATTATGCTAATAAAAACATATAGTTACTTCACTGGAACAAGTTAGAGTTTTAGATAATATATGGAATGTTCTTTTTCAGGAGTCTATGCGTAAGGCTTAATTTTTCCTAAAACAAACTTTACGTACAGCTTCAACTATATCTTCCACTTGTGGTAATGCTTTTTTTTCTAGATTTGCAGCATACGGAAGTGGAATATCTTTGCCGGTTACTCGTACAACTGGAGCGTCAAGATAATCAAATCCCTGCTCCATAACAATAGCTGAAAGTTCCGCCCCTATTCCTGCAAATGGCCATCCTTCCTCTATACTAACTAATCTATTAGTTTTTTTGACAGAGTTGATAATGGTTTCAACATCAATCGGCCTTAATGTCCTTAAATCAACTACCTCAGCTTCTATACCTTCACCAGCAAGTAAATCAGCCGCATTTAAAGCATCCATTACTTTTAGTGAAAAAGCAGTAATAGTTACATCTTTTCCTTTGCGTATAACAGCGGCTTTGCCTATTTCTACTAAATAGTCTTTGTTTGATAATTCTGAATCAGAAACTTCATGCTCATGCCCATAAGCTATCTCATTTTCTAAAAATATAACAGGATTCGGATCACGAATTGCAGCTTTAAGCAACCCCCTGCAATCGGAAGCAAAATAAGGTGCTATTACTTTTAATCCAGGTATATGTGAGTACCAGGATGCAAAGCACTGAGAGTGTTGCGCAGCAACCCTTGCTGCAGCACCATTTGGTCCACGAAATACTATTGAACATCCAAGCTGTCCACCTGACATATAATTTGTTTTTGCTGCAGAATTTACAATTTGATCAATAGCCTGCATAGAAAAGTTAAAAGTCATAAACTCTACTATAGGTTTCAATCCAGCAAATGCTGCTCCGACAGCCAGACCAGCAAATCCGTGCTCGGTGATAGGAGTGTCAACCACCCTATCCTCTCCAAACTCTTTTAGTAACCCTTTAGTTACTTTATATGCACCATCATACTCCGCAACTTCTTCACCCATGATGAATACATCATGGTTACTTTGCATTTCCTCTCTAATCGCTATGCATAAAGCTTCTCTTACACTTAAGGCTGCCATTTATAAACTTCTATAGATTTGAACTTAACTAATATATCAAAATTATCAGGTGTAAGTAAAGCAGTATATCTTCATAGCAAATAGAGTTTTAGTTGCAATAGATAAAATTTTATGGTAAACTAATTTGAGCGTAAAAGTGAGGAAATATGCTTAATATTGCTAAATCAAGTTTTATACGTGCAGTTATACGGGCTTACCTAGGTAGGAGCATCGATCTATACCAGAAAGGTTTGTTATCGTTATATTCAAATGAGGTTGATTTGGGAGAGACGTATGAAGAAGCTAAGGAATACATAGAAGAAACACTGCTTAAAAGAGAAGTAAATAATTTTACAAAGATCCTAGTAAAAAAAGATATAGATATAGATGCAGACCTTTCTCACATAGTAAATAATTTATTTAGATCTTTTGATATAAAAGATGCATTAGATAACTTACGTTGTAAAATTCCATTCCTTTTACATGCCGTAGATGAACTGTTAAGCATTTTTATTACTCTAAGGTTTGATCAAACTGGAAATATAAGAAAAAACATTACATTCGAGCAAGTTGCAAAAATCACCCAGGCTATAGCTTCAAAGATGGAACATGACTGGTTTTACATTGCACCACGGAACATTTCAACTATTGTTAGGTACCTAGAGATAGTTGCAAAAGAAGTTGAGCTTTCCAGCGGAGTAATGACACTTATCAGCGAATTAAAAAGTTGTACATCTTTAGATGACATTGGTGAATTTACCATAAAAGACCTTGTTACAGCCGATATTTTGCTAAATGTAGTACTGAGTACAGAGAACCATACAAAAAAATGCGATTACTACAGACAGCTCATAGAAATAATTGCTGAAATTTTAAGCTTTTCTGATCGCAATGAGGAAACAGAGGAAATAAAGGATTTTTTTGTTAATTTACCACGAGATGGCTTAATAAAATTAGCACATTATAAAGATAGCTTTTTGAAATTACTAAAATCAGATAAACGCTTTAGTCTGAAGCAGGTGAGTAATATAATATTACAATTAGTAGATTCACATATTTTAGACTTAACATTGAGTGCCGATAGGAAGGATTCTCCTAAAGAAATAGAAAATTTTATTATAGGGATAAATGCAATACTTTCTAATTCTCCAGCAAATGTTTATTCACAAACAGACATAGATAACTTTATTAAAAAATCTCAGATAAGAAACGGAATTGTATGTGGCAATCTACCTGGTTATGTAAGAAGTTTAAACATCTATCCCATATATTATCACTCTCATCCAATCTTCTACCATTTCTTAAATAGGCTAATAGGAATAAAAGTATTATCTTTGGAACGGATAAAAAGATTCATTCAAATTATTGCTTCTAATACCACTAATATCGTCAATAACGATACGTTCACATACCGTGAGTTTTTATTTAATGATTTTAGAAATATTATCCTTAATAAGCCAAACGCAAGTTTTGGTGTGGATTATATAATATTGCAATTAATACGTCATCATGTCTCCATTGAAGAAATAGGAGAATTTTTTTCTGAACTGTTAAAGTTACGTGGCTATTGTGGCTTATATCAATTGTTATATGAAGAGTATCACTTACTAAACACATCAGTGAAGTTATATTGCTATATGAAAAATAATGTTTCTTTAAGCATAAAAGAATTTGCCATACCATTTATAAAGCAATTTATAAATGGGGCCGAAAAGTTCAATCCTGAATTCTGGAAAAGAGAATATATCCCAGGTATACTTGCAATGCCTACAGCACTTCAGCATGCGTCTTCAGATGCAATAATGAAAATGCTAATGACTCTGAAATCAGATTTGCAAGACTGTTATTCTTATAGAGATATAATTGAGCATGCATTTACTACAGAGCAAAGTAGCTCTAGGTTTTTTTCATGGCTTGCAAATCTTAGTAAAATAGATGGTTGTGCTTTAGTTCAGAAAGCTGCTCAGCAAATTTTAAACGATGAGTATGATCCTAAAGAAGTTAGAACTTTAATTGAGCTGTCTATGAACCAATTGATTAACAATATTGCATCCTTAGCTTTAAAAAAAATGATTGATAATGAGCAGCCATCATCTTCTCTCTGTGATGTAAGATTATCTAACAATGTGAATAGAGAAAAACATGGTAGGTAAACTCTAAAATATTTAAAGAGCCTACCTGTACACCAGTATCTTTAATGTAAATGTTCATGTGATTTTGATAAGTTCTGTTCTTCTATCCTATGTGCCCATGTATCATTTTTTATAGCTTGTTTATTGTTTACTTTTTTTTCTTGTTCAACAATTGCCTTACTTACCTTCTGATGAATTGCATCAATTGGATTAATCGCACCTTCTTTTTCATATATTTTCCTTTCCCCAGCAGTAATTAACTTGGTAAAAATACTTGCAACAGACTGCACTTGATTATGATTAACCTGATCTCTTATCAAAGAAGGTAAAGGGCTTAATTCCTTCAATACTTCTGATTCTGTTTTATCTTGAGTAGAAAGCCCTAGATTATCCGCTACTTCATTTATTAATAACTCTCTGCTTTCTTTATTATCTTCCAATTTAGCATAATCACTCAATAGATCCATAACTGTAGATACTCTAACTTCAACAATATCATCAACATCTTCACCTTCTAGAGCAACTCCTGACTCCAATAACTTCTCTCTGAGATCTTCACTTAATAACACCTCTTTGAGATTTTCGCTTAAAAGCTCGATAAACTTTTCATTTGCATGCGATCCTGTGGTTGATATTGTCTCATCTAATACTTTCAATGATGGACCTAAGTCATGCTCTATTTGTATTTCTGTATCAAACTTAAATCCTAATTTTGTACAGAATGTTTCAAAATATTCTTTAATAATATCAAACAAGCTTTTGCCATTATCTTTATAATTTTTTAACTGTTCAGGAACAGTAAGTGACATTTCACCATCTATGTATGTTACACCACCTTTACCACACTTAAGTGTAAATTTTAGTGAATGAGAGAGATCACAAATCTTATCGCCACGCATACCGTTGCTTTCTAAAAAGGATACCGGTAGTTCTATATCAGATCTAATGCTCACATTATCTTTGTCAATACAATCAATGTTTATTACTTTTTTAGTACCTTCTACTATGAACGACTGCCCAAGTGCAAGTTGAGTTTGCATAAAGGGACCAGCCCCATACCCTGCTTGATTACAATTTGTGATTAGCTCATTTAAAATAGCATCACTTGGGACTTCTGCTCCAACATGTTTAAATATTTTTTTAAACACTTCTTTTGCAAATGAACGGTAATCTTTGTTTTCATCTTTCTCTTTGGGTAATAGATGGATATAACTGTGGCCATCATTGTAAAATTCTTTAAATTTTTCCTTATATGACTCAGTTTTTTTATGACCATCAACCTTGGGATCTTCGCAATGTTCATTCCACACTTCATCCAATCCAACACTTACAAGTTCTTTTTCAATATCTTCAAGTACTGAAGCAATAAAAGCTTTGCCTTGATCCGTATCTATTTCTCTTGTTCCTTTTTCATGAGATATATCGTCAATCTCAGTATTATATATAGCATCACTGTTAAAAAGTTCGCTTTTGCGGTGCCTCGCTCCTTCCTTAAATGCAATAATAAGACTTTTATCTATTGCTTTTCCGTTAATAACAAAATCCATCCTTTGAAAATCTAAGAACATTGTTTTACCAGAATTTGCTAGTTCATTATCTCGACCTGCTCTTAAATTATTAAAATTAAACTTTTCAGCTCCGGCCTTTAATCTAACTACTGCACTATTATTTCCCTTTACACTTTCCATAACTCATACCCTACTATAAACATAGTGTAAGTGATATCATGTAATGATGAATAATTTGATAATATATAAAAAAATCGATAGTATATTTAAGAATCTGTCTTCATTGATAATGTTGTCATACAATGACATAGCACAACTGTACAAACGTCTAATTTAGCGAGAAAGTAAACTAAAAACATCAACCTTTGGTGTCATTCCAGTGCGTGACACTGGAATCCAGTTAATTTATTAATTACATATGAATACATATGAAAAACTATTATGTTTATATAACTGCAAGTGAGCGTAATGGATGCTGGTATAACATCAAATTTAATTAAGCGAATTTGGAAAATTGATTTGATTGAAGAAGAAAACCAAGATTGGAAAGATTTATATGATGAAATCATTAAGTAAGAAAACTGGATTCCAGCGTCACGCGCTGGAATGACACCATTTTTTACACTTTTGCCTTAAAGTTTTGCAACGTTCGTACAGTTGTGCATTACATAGTGGTGCTATACATATTGGAATCGAGAAATTTTGTTTAATGGATATTGAAATTTAGCAGTAATTGTGTTAGTTAGAGTAAGTAGTTTTTTTAAGGTTGTGTGTGTCAAAAAATGATGTGTTGAATAAACGTGATAAACTAGCTTCTGATATTTTAAAAGATGTGGCTGATACTGATAGTGATACAGTAACGTTGTTTGATATTAAGACAGCTTTGCATGAGAGAGGTTTTGGTATTTTAATAATTATATTTTCCTTACCTTTATCAGTACCTATACCTGTTCCACCTGGTTATACAACCATATTTTCGATACCTTTAATTTTGTTTTCGCTGCAGCTTCTATTTGGATTTGATTCTCCTTGGATGCCGCACTGGCTCGAAAAAAAATCTTTTCAGCGTTCAACATTAGCTCTTGTGGTAGAGAAAACCTCTCCTGCATTAAAAAAAATAGAAAAGTTTATGAAGCCAAGAATGGCTTTCATTTTTTATGGGCCTGGTGAAAAGATTTTAGCTTTTATAATGCTGCTTTCTGCATTATCGATAGCTCTTCCACTTCCGCTTACTAACTTTGTTCCTGCAATTGGCACAACTCTCATTGCGCTTGGTATTATGAGTAAAGATGGGGTTTTGTCTATACTTGGAGTGTTAATATCACTCTGCGGATTGTTACTTACTCTTGTCATAATAATCAAAGGACCACAACTTATAATTGGAGCATTTTCTTTTCTAAAAAGCTTTGTATATGGTTAGGCTTTATAACACTTTAACAAAAAAAAAGGAGCTTTTTATACCGATCGATAAAGATCATATAAGAATGTATGTTTGTGGACCAACTGTATATGATACAGCGCATATAGGTAATGCTAGATCTGTTGTTGTCTATGATGTATTATTTCAACTGCTTAAATTTTGCTATGGCAAAGTTACTTATGTGCGCAATATTACAGATATCGATGATAAGATAATCAATGCAGCAAATGAGAAAAATAGTAATATAGAAAGCATCACTACATATTACACTAAAGCCTTTCATGACGACATGAGAAGCATAAACTGCTTAGAGCCAACGCATGAGCCAAAAGCAACAGAAAATATAGATAATATTATAGAATTAATTGAGCATTTGCTTAAATCTGGTCATGCTTATGAATCCAATAAACATGTATATTTTAGTGTAGAGTCTTACCCAGAATATGGCGCTTTATCTGGAAAGAAAATTGATGAGCTGGTTCATGGTAGCAGAGTTGAAGTTGATGAAAATAAAAAGCACCCAGGCGATTTTGTATTGTGGAAGCCTGCAAGCGATGTTGACTATGAGCTTTCAAGTTATTGGGATAGTCCATGGGGAGAAGGTAGACCTGGATGGCACATAGAATGTTCAGCAATGGCATATGCTTACCTTGGTAAAGATTTTGACGTCCATGGTGGCGGTATAGATTTACAATTCCCTCATCACGAAAATGAAATTGCGCAGAGCAAAGCTGCATTTGCTGGATCAACTTTTGCAAAGCATTGGATGCATAATGGCTTTCTTACAGTAAATGAAGAGAAAATGAGTAAATCCTTATTTAATATAGTAAAAGTAAGGGATCTTCTTGATAATGGAATAAAAGGTGAAGTGATACGCTATGCACTACTCAAAACTCATTATAGAAAACCACTTGATTGGACTGAAAGCGTTATCTATGATGCGCAAGAAACTTTAAATAAATTTTATCGGTTATTACGCGGTATAGATTTGGAAAGTGTTAAAACAAGCGATGCAGAAGCTTCTAAAGATTTTATAGATGCTTTAAAAAACGACTTAAACATTCCTGAAGCTCTAGCTATCTTACATGAAATTGCTGCAAAGATTAATAAAACAAGTAACGAAGATGACAAACTTAGATTCACTCATACCTTTATCAGGAGTGCTAGGTTTATTGGCCTCCTCCAATTAACTTATCAAGAGTGGTTTAGCGTTGATGCGAGTTCTCAAGAAATAGAAAGATTGATAGACTTAAGGAGAGCTGCAAAACAGAATAAAAATTATGATACTGCAGATAAAATAAGAGACCAATTAAAAAAAATGGGAATTTCAATTTCTGATAATGAAGATGGTACAACAACCTGGTGAGTTGATATGGAAAATTATTTTCTTTTGCTCACAGATAGCTTAGTAGCATCATTAATCTTACCAATACGTCAAGGTTTTGTGTTTAAAGCTATGCTATGCTTCAGGTCGCATTACAGTCCACTACTTATGTTACTTTTTGGGGTACTCGGATCTAGTCTTGGCGGAATAGTTAATTGGTATTTAGGTAGAATGACAATCTTGATACGAAAATCATACCACAAATTAGAAAACGAATATACAACATCAAAAACTATAAGAAATTTGCTTATTTATACGGTTATATTATTTTCATGGGTACCAGCACTTGGAAGTGTGATTCAGATCTTATCGGGTTATTTTAAATTAAGCATCTATACTTTTATCCCCTTGATTATCTTATCTAATTTCTACTATTTGTTATACTTGATCATTACTGCTTAAAAACCCCAACTACTTTTGAATAAATTGCATTTGCATTTCTTGCATATCATTTTCTATTTGTTTTATTTGTTCCATTAATCTTTCTTCTAAGTCAAAGTTACCATTCAATCTTGCTTCAACTTTTTCTTTTTGTAGTGCATTTAATTCTTTTAGCAGCACTATATTATTCCACACAATTTCTGCAGACTTTCTATCTTTTAATTGGCTGTTTAATACGCTAGTTTTTTCGAATATATACCTTATGTTTTTAATAACATTAGACTGCTCAAATTCTTGCGATAAAACCTCTTTACTCAGCTTAATATCCTTGCTTATTATATCAACCATACACTGCCCTAATGCTTTCATGTCCGGATAAGTAAATTCAAAATTGGAAAATTGCTCAAAAGATATAGGATGATTCAAGATTTCAGGAAATTCCATGGCTATACGTAAAATTACAGCCTGATTTTGCTCTGCTTCAATTAGTTCTGGAGATTTGTTGTGAAGGTACTCACTCTTTGTCATTTTAGTTTTACTACTAAAAGCCTGCGTTTTAAAATTTCTTCTTAATTCGTAAGCCTTATTGTAAAAAAAATCTCTGTAATACCTTCTAATGTTACTATTACTTATAGCATCCACATATTCCATAAATTTATGCTCAATCACTGAATATCTTTCTGGAGAAAGTTTGTCGTAGTTCTGCAAATTGGTGCTAATTATGTGGTGCCATAAATATTCAGAGTGCAGCTTTGTTGAATGATCAAGCGCACTCAGTACATCTTCTTTCTTATATTCCAGCTCATCACAAATATCATATGGATCTTTATTCCTTGGTAAAGTCACAAACTTTAATGTATATCCAGGTTCTAATATCGGTAGAACTAGTTCAGCAACTCTAATAGCAGCATTATACCCTGCTCTATCACCATCCATACAGATGGATATTTCTTTAGCAAATTTCCATAGATTTTTGATCTGTTCTGCAGACATTGCAGTGCCAAGCGGCGCAACAGTGTTACTAATTCCTGTTTGATGTAGCGCTATCACATCCATATACCCTTCAACAATAAAGATATGCTGTTTTTTGCGTATTTCACTCAAAGCAAAGTTTAATCCATACAAGTTTTCCTTCTTTTTAAAGAGCTGACTTTCTGGGCTATTTAAATATTTTGGCTGTTGCTCGGAGCTGAGTGCACGTCCACCAAACCCAATCACTTTCCCTGAAATGCTGTATATAGGAAATATCAGCCGATCGTAAAAATAATCACGAAAATTTTTATTTATTAACCCAATATCAATTAAAGTTTTGTCTTTAATACCCAATGAATTTAAATATTCTTTCAACCCAAAGCTTGGTGCATAACCTATTTTAAACTTACTGATGATATCAGGTGAAATATTACGCTGCCTTAAATAATTTAAAACACTTTGTTTTTTTTGTGAAAACCAATTCGTCGCTAAGTTCAGCGTTGAAAATAGTTTATCGTTTTCTTTTGTAATGCTAAGATCCTTAGGTAATTCAACACCTGCAACAGGTGCTAATTTTTCTACCGCTTCTTTGAAACTTAGCCCTTCAGTTTGTGAAATAAATTCAAATGCATCACCATAAGCAGAGCAACCAAAACAGTAATATAGTCCCTTAGCATTACTCACCGAAAAAGAAGGAGTTTTTTCATGATGAAATGGGCATAACCCAACAAAACTGTCACCTCTTTTTGTTAATCTGACTCTTTTACCTACTATATCAGATAATAACAATTTTGATTTTATGATGTCTATATGGTCCATTTATTGGGTTAATTATGGAGATATAAAAGTATATGAAATTCAGCTAATTATGTACATCACAGATTAAATTAGGTAGAGCTGGTAACCATATTATAGCTACCAGTATTAAAGTAAGATTAACTTTTTCCAAGACCACCAAATTCTGTTACATTAGGGTTACTAAATTGAGTAGAAAGATTTGGATAAGTATCATAGCTACCATCATAAGCTGGAGCACTTGGATTATGAGGATAAGGAGGTGGTGGTGGATAATGAGTAGCACCTGGATGACCAAAATTTTGAGTAAAATCAGTATGCTGCCTTGTTCGCTGATTCTCTAGGCGTTCATCATCTATAAGTAATTTTGCTAATTTCATGTAAGGCTCAACTTCAGTTTTAAGTGTGTTATTGCGTTCATGATAAAAAAGGCAAGCTGAACCTAAGCATATAAAGGTATTAATCAAAAGTGGAAAGAAAATTTCACTTTGACTTATGCATGCTCCACCTCCAATAAGACTTGCTAGACCAAACGCTAATTGAAATATTGCTATACCAAGCTGACGATTTACTAGATAATCAATTGGTTTATCAGATTTTTCTGCTTCTTTTTTAAAATACATGTGATAAATGGCACATACAGCAAGGTGCGTAATAACACAAAGAGCTGCAAACAAGATAAACGCTTTCCTTTTTTTAGATTCATCATTTTTTTCCTGCGGAGGTACGCTATATGTAGCAGCAGGAGCATTATTGATAATTATTGGCTGTGATTTACTACCAAAAAGGCTCTGTAATAAAAGATAATCCCAAAAACTGAATCCTTTATTCTCATTAATAGTAATGTTTACATTACCACTAGTACTACTACTTCTAGTAGAGTATGTGCTTCTATTACTTGAAGAACCTTGTTGATTTGTTGTTTTTAATTTAATCCCATTTTCTAGGCAGTATTCTTTAATTTTCTGTGCTATTTCTGTTTTGCTTCTTCCAGTAAAATCTCCGATAACAGTATATAATTCGCTCTTTATTGCATTAAAATTAACATTATTATCTTGAAAGTTTTCCGTAAAATCTCCAGGTGCGTGATATCCACCGTGTTCCATAGCCATAACCTCATTTAATTAAATAAGTATTTATTCTAACAAAAGAATATGGTATTTTCAAGTTAATTATGAACTTGAGCCTTTTTGCATGGTTAATGGCTATGCAAGAGATTTAATATCTATTCAAACTTCAAATAGCCCTACTTAGCTTTATTTTTTATCAAGTAACATAAGGAGTAACTGCTTGATGCAAATAAGATAAATGAAAACACTTGATGAAATATAGCAGTGACTATTGGCACGTGGAATAATAGTGTCACTACTCCTAAAATTATCTGAATGACAACAGCGAGCAACATAACATATAAAGGTTTTATGCTAATATTTTTTATTGTGAGTATTACTGTCAGCACTAATATTAACAATGCTAATACTCTATGTATAAACTGCACTGTTGCTCTATTTTCAAAAATATTGAGCCACGCAGGTTGCAAAAAAAATAAATCGCTAGGGATAATAGCTCCATCCATTAGTGGAAAAGTATTATAAATTAAACCAGCATTTAATCCCGCAACAAATGCACCGAAAATTATCTGTATCACAACAATGGTCAAAATGATTACTAAATAATATGTAGCGCCACTACTGATTTTAAGTTTTGTTTGCTGTGGCTTTATCTGATAATCAAAAAATTGATACGATAACAGTGCAAAAACCACTAATGCTAATAACAGATGAAGTGCAAGCCTATAGTGACTCACATGAGGCTCGGCCACCAAGCCACTTTTAACCATATACCAACCAGCAATAGCTTGTAGCATGCCAAATAACAGTGCGACAAGCAGCCTTATTACTACTTTTTTAGATATTTTTCTTCTTAATGTAAAATATACAAATGGCAGTATGAAAATCAGTCCTGTTAGTCTCGCAATTAATCTATGCATATATTCTATTAAGTATATAGCACGAAACTCTTCCATGCTCATACCATAGTTAAATGCCTTATATTCAGGCGTAGCTTCATATTTTGATTTTTCTTTTAGCCAATCTTCCGCGCTTAGCGGAGGTAATGTTCCTGTGATAGGTTTCCACTCCGTAATTGATAATCCAGCTCTTGTAAGTCTGGTAAATCCACCAATTCCCACCATAAGGATTACCATGGTGCAACATATAAAAAGCCAAATAGTTACAGCTTTTGATCGCTTTTCTTCCATAAACCATGCTGAGTTTTATTCCATCTTTCAGGGTAAATAATAAATTCCCATAAAGCAAGAAAAGCTGCAATACTATGTAATAGACCATAGACCGGAAAAAATATCGATACTATATAGAAGTAAAAAGGCATTTTCTGCTGTTTGACTGATATCATTAAAAAAATCAAATTAATGATGTATACTGCTATAAAATAATACAAAAATAATTCATTTAAAACCCTTGTTAATATCAATGAAAGCAGCAAAAATGGAGTAGTAAAAAATATAAAAGATGTGGATCCAACAAAAAGGTTTAACAGCAAAATTCCCTTAAATCCGGTGTATTTATAAAGTGATTTTATATTTTTTAAATGGACCACATAAGTTTGCATATATCCCTTGATCCAGCGTGCTCTTTGCTTAATCCAAGCAAATACAGTAATTGGCGATTCTTCCAAAGTTTCTGAATCAATAATCCTAGTTTTATACCCCATTTGTGCCAGCCTCAAACCTAAATCAGCATCTTCAGTGACGTTATAAGCGTCCCAGAGAAACACTTTTTTTAAAATTTCTACTGAAAAATGGTTGCTACTACCACCGAGTGGTATTGGCATATTCATTTTTTGAAATCCTGGCAGTAAATATTGAAACCAATTCACATACTCTAAAGAAAAGCATTTTGTGAGAAAATTGTAGTTATAATTATAATAATTTAGCCTAGCCTGCACACATGCAAGTTTATCATCACTCTTATTAAATTCAATAAGCGCTTTTTTTAGCTGCAGCGGATCAGGTTTGTCATCTGCATCATATATCACTACATACTTCCCTCTGGCAAAACACATAGCATAATTGCACGACTTAGCTTTTGTTTTAGGTAAAGAATGAGGTATTTTTATTACTTCGAAATATTGTGGTAGAACATATTTTTCTACAACTGCAAGCATTTCCTGATCATCACTTTCTATCAAAAGTTTCACGTCTAATTTTGATTTTGGATAATCCAAATTTCCAATGTTTTCAATTAATTGCCCAATTACTGCGCTTTCTTTAAAAGCGGGTAATAAAACAGTATATATAGGCAAATCTCCTTCACTTAAGTTGCTAAAATCTATTTTTTTATTAGAGTTTCCACGTAAACTAAAAATTTTAGTGATAAACTTGAACAAAGAACTAGAACATCCAATTATAAATATCAACATTAGAGCAAAATATGCATATTTTTCTGCCAATGTTAAAACTGAAACTACAATAAAAAAAGAAGCATGAACCATTGAGCCCAGTTTAATACCCTTTACTGAAAGATTTGTGTTTTTATAATATAAGTAATTACTTGCAAATTCTGAAATGCCAAAGTGTGAGTTAAGAAAACTCAAAACTTTACCGTTATCTGCCTTTATTAGCACATAATCAATACAATAGTTCGCTTCAATCCAATGCTTAATATCTTGGCTTATATCTTGTACTATAAAGAAGATAGTATTATTTAATTTTTGCCAAGGGATGATATGAAATTTATAATAAAAGAGCTTTTCTTGCTCTTTTAATAAACTGGAATCGAATTTTATATTACAAGCTTGAAGTGTAGACAGTTTCTGCATTAAACCCACATCTGTATGAACGTCTAGTTTAGTGTATATAACCGTTGATGTCATTCCAGCATTCTCTTTCTGTCATCCAAGTAGCGGACTACTCAGATCCATCTTGCAGTACAATTCCATTAAAACACTATATCTTAGTATAAAAACTTTTATCCTTTCCGTTATCCATTATGCTCACTTGCAAGCAAGTTCGCTGGATCCCAGTGTCAAGCACTGGGATGACATCAAAGGTTGATGCTTTTAGTTTACTTTCTCGCTAAATTAGACGTTCGTACAGTTGTATGTCAAGCGCTGGAATTACACCATGTTTGTACTTTTGCCTTCAAAGTCGCAACATTTGTACAGTTGTGCATTAAACCTAATGCAGTTTTTTACTTAAGTCGCGTGAAAGTGAAGATACAACTTCGCTAGTACGTTTATCATCCTTACGTTCGTGCATTATTTTTTTTACAGCATCAGCAGCCATATTAGCTGTGTTAGCTTTTAAATCCTCAATAGTTTTTTCAAATTGGTCAGTTACTTTTTTTAAGTTAGAGTGAGCATTATCATCTAATGTCTGATCCAACTGCCGTCTATTGTGCTCGATTATACTATTAGCTTTATCCAGGGTTTCCTCTATCATTTTATTAACTTCTGAACTTAATTCTTGATATCTCTCAGAAGATTTTTTGTAATATTCTAGCATATCTTTTCTGAATTTCTCAGTCTCTTCACTCGAAAGTTTGCTCTTATTACGTTTATTTTTAAGGGCATTTTTTATTACTTTTTTTAGTAACTTATATGAAAGAATAAAACCCACTAAGAAAGCGAGATTAACAATCATTGTTGTAGACATAAAAACCCCTAAAATTCTTTAGACACCAAGTCAGCAACTAATTCCTCTTCAATTTTAGAATTGGTTAATTTAGTGTAGTAAATTAAAGCAATATTGGTAGCTGTTTGCTTTAACTCTTGCATATATTCACATTTAAACTTTGCTACCTTTTCTTCAACAAGCTTGTTCATTTTTTTATTTTCTTCTTCCAGTACATTCTTAACGTCAGCTCTCATTTGTTCCACCTCAGCAAGTGCATCATCCATAATCGCTTTTGCCTTTACCCTAGCTTGACTTAAAGCCGCATTATATTCAGCAACCTGGGTTTCTGTAAGCTTTAAAAGGTGAAGGGAAATATTAAAAGAATCCAATATCCCTTTACTTCTAGCATTTATTATCTCATCTAATTTTGGTAGAAATAAAGATCTTACTACAAAAAAAAGCGAAGAAAAAAAAATCAAAAACCAAAAAACTTGAGAAAAGAAAGTTGATATATCAAGTTGCGGCATACTAACTAAATATTAACAACAATGCAATTACAAGCGCAAATAACCCAATTGATTCAATGAAACCTGCACCAACATAAATATATTTCTTCATCCTATCTTCTGACTCAGGGTTTCTTGCAATACCATTTAACATAGCAGAAAACATCTTAGATAAACCTAAACTAGCTCCTAACATACTCAGTGCACTTAAACCAATCGCTATAAACTTTAAAGCTACTAAATCCATACATTAACCTTTAACTATTCCTTAACGTGTTAATTATACAATATCCTGCAAGAAAGTCAATCACTTTACTGTATCAGATAGATACACACATGTTAAAGATGTGAATATATAAGCTTGGAGAACTGCAACGAATATTTCAAACCCTATTAACATAATTATAAACAAAAATGGTACAGGTGTGAGAAATACGTTCATATTGACAATAAATCCAGCTATTACCTTAATAATTGTATGGCCGGCAACCATGTTTGCTGCTAACCTGATGGATAAACTGATTGGTCGTGCTAAGTAAGTAAACAGCTCAATAGGAAGAATAAGTGGTGCAAGCACCAATGGTACACCCTTTGGCAGCAGTATGCGTAAAAACTCCACTCCTCTTTCTTTAAATCCAACAATCGTTACATATACAAAAACCACCATCGATAAAGCGAAAGTGACTATTATATGGCTTGTGACAGTAAAGCCATAAGGAAGAATGCCTACCAAATTACACGATAAAACAAAAATAAATACTGTGAATACCAATGGAATATGCTTTAGGCCTTTGCTACCAGTGTTACTTTCTATTATTGAAATAACAAAATCATATATATATTCAACAGCAGCCTGCAAATATCCTGGTATTACCGATCTCTTCCTTATTCCAAAGAGCAAAAAGAGCATCATTAATATTACCGAAATCATCATAAAAAGTGATGAATTGGTGAAGTTTATGTCATACCCAAATAATCTGGGTAATTCTATTATTGTATACACCTTGAACTGTTCTAGCGGGTTTGATGCCATTTTAATTCGAATTACAAACAGTATATAAAATATTAATTTTATAGAGCAAAGTCAAGAGTCTATGCTTTATTTGCTTGCCAACAGTTCAAATTGTAACATTAACATATTAATATTATATATTCAAAGCATTCCCTACTATTCCAGTGCTTTTTTTCCCTTTTGCCCCAGTTCCATTCTCTATCAGCCCAGTGTTACGCACTGGGCTGGCAATATGAGCGCTACTTGAATGACAAAACAAAACCCTCCAGCCTCACACCTTAAAAGCAGTATCTTATGCGAAACTTATGTCTACATAGGACTGATTAGGTAGATCATAATCACTCCACTCACCAAATTTCAGTGAGCCAGCCGTACCGGTAAGCTCTGTAGTAAACCAACCACTATCCTTTTCTGTTACCTTATTATCAGTAGTTTTTATTAATTCAATAGTTGCTTCTTTACCATTTGCCGAGAGCGCATGAGTGGTACTATTCGTTTTGATTTGTACATCTTTAATTGTAAAATGGTTCTCTGGCCTTTCTAGGTATAATTCTAATTCTCCTTCTATTGTTTTTTTAAGAGTAGGACCTGTTCCTGTTGATTCCATATCTTTAGTAGCTTTAAAAGTTCCCTTATAATCTTGACCTGCAAAAACGATTTTCTGATCTTTGTCGGTTAAGCCATTAATTCCTTCTTTTAATAATATTTCTTCAGAAGCCTTACTAACATTTGTAACCGCCTTTTTACCGTTTACCTGAATACCAATAAGCTTTTTTAATTTAATGTGTGCCATCTTTGCTCCATAAATAATTGACTTCTACCTGTTTCTAATTGAACTTGGTTAAGTTA